>JBBIPD010000209.1:0-5965 GCA_037443025.1 Chloroflexota bacterium | reverse complement strand
CCGCATCAGAGCGCATTCGGCGCACCCTGTTTTAGCAAAACCCGGTTTCAGTTCCGAGAGATATAGCCCCGGGTTGTTGCCATAGAGCATATCGCCCAGCAACGGGTGACCGAGAGCCGCCAGGTGGGCGCGAATCTGGTGGGTGCGTCCGGTCTGGGGGCGCGCCTCCACCAGGCTGTAGCCCTTGAAGCGTTCCAATACCACCAGGTGGGGCGCGGCTGGCTTGCCACCCCGGGCATCCACCACTGTCCGGTGACGGCGGTCACCGTCTGCCCGCAACGGCTGGTCTGCCCAGAACTGCTCCCAAGGAGGGTTTCCCACCACCAGGGCGTGATAGACCTTGCTTACCTCATGCCTCTCGAACTGTCCGTTGAGCTCGCGGTGCGCCTGCGCCGTACGCGCCAGCAACATCACCCCGCTGGTCTCTTTATCCAGGCGGTGCACCATCCATAACCGCCCCAGCCCCGGCTCCAAAACGCTCTTAACATGGGGCGCCTGCGGGTCATAACCGTCTGGCAGGCTGGGCAAACCCGGCGGCTTATTGATCACCAGCAGTAAGTCGTCAAGATACAGGATCAGGTCTTCGGGCTTAATCGGCTTAACCACTTGCTCCCGACGCCTCGCTCGCCAGAACAACCGCCCTTTTCTCCTTCACCCGCATCATGCACAAGCCTGCCAGGAGCATAAACAGGGCGGAGAAGATGAACATGATGCGGTAATTTCCACCGCTCAGGTCTATCAGCACCCCCACCACCTGCGGTCCGGCGATGGCAGCGATGCTTGAAGCGAAATAATACAACCCGGTAAACGCGCCGATGCGCGCGTCCCCGCCCACATCGTAGACCATCGGCAGCGAGTTGACATTGATCAACGCCCAGAAAAAGCCCGCCGGTACCAGCAATAAAATCAGCATAATCTGGTTGCTCACCGCCAGCCCATACAGGAACAGCAGAGTCAGCCCGGTAATCCCAATTAAGATAATTCGCCTCTTCCCAAAACGCGTCGCCAACAGCCCGGAGGGCACGGCGAAGATCACGAACATCAGCGCCAGCCCCGAGGTCAGAATCGCCATGCGCCCCTCGTTGATGCCCAGCGAAAATTTGCCAAACGACGAAATCCACGTCTCCAGGGCGTTATACCCCAAAAACCAGCACAAGATTGCCAACAGCACCATCAGCCCCGAACGGTCTGAGGCTTGCAACACCTCCTTCAGGTTCTCGACAAATCCGCCGCCCTTCTCTTTCGTCTCATCCTGCAGCGACGCCTGCGGTTCGCGCACGAAAAGCAATACCACCGTAATCGCCGCCAGCATTACCACGCTGCCGAACACAAACGGCGTCACCCGCCCCAGGGCGTAGAGCGCGCCGCCGATGACGAAGGCTGCAATCGCGCCCAGACCACCCATCAGGTTGATCACCCCATTTGCCGTGCTTCTCTGCTGCGCCGGGAACAGGTCGCCCAGGAGAGCTATTGTCGGCGCCCGAAAGATCGCCATGGACAGGTTGGTCAGGAGAATGGCGAACATAATCCCCACCGGGCTACGCATCAAGGGTACCGCGATGAAGAAGATCGCCGCCAGGGGCGCGCCCACCAACATCCATGGTTTGCGCCTGCCGATGCGGCTGCGCGTGTGGTCAGAGCGTTCCCCCACGATAGGCTGCACGAACAGGTTCAGGTAGTTGTCCCAGGTCATGATGAAGCCGATTAGCGTGGCGGAGAGGGCAAAATCGTCTTTCAGGAAGACCGGCACAAAGTTATTGAAAATGGGCCAAATCAGGCTGATGCCAAAAAAACCGAAGCCAAGGACGAAGGTCTTGCCATAGGGGAACCGTGTTTTCATCGCATTGCTCCTTAATTCACGACGTAGTTCAGAGAGTCCAGAGTGGGTTACAAAGGATTATTCACTCCCGGCTCTCAGGGTTTTCCAGCTCTTGACCATGTTCTTTCAACCTTTCGAGGAAGCGGCGATCCGCCTCGCTCAGCTCCGCCTTCTCCAGCAAATCAGGACGGCGCTGGAAGGTGCGTAGCAGCGATTGTTCCCTGCGCCACTTTGCCACTTTGGCGTGGTCCCCTGAGACCAGCACCTCCGGCACACCCCAACCGCGGAACTCCGCCGGACGGGTGTAGTGGGGGTACTCCAACAAGCCCGCCGCGTGCGAGTCGTCCCACGCCCCCTCCGGGTCGCCCAGTACGCCAGGCACCATCCGGGCGATAGCATCAATCAAAACCAGCGCCGGCAACTCTCCGCCGGTCAGCACGTAATCGCCAATCGAAATCTCATCCGTCACCAGGTGTTGGCGGATTCGCTCGTCAATTCCCTCGTAACGCCCACAGAGGAGCGCCAGGCGCGGCAGCCGCGCCAGCTCCTGCGCCACTTTCTGGGTGAACAGGCGCCCTTGCGGGTCGAGCAAAATCACCGGGCAGACCGGCGGCGACCCCAGCACCCCCTCCACCGCCGCAAACACCGGCTCCGGCTTCATCACCATCCCGCCTCCCCCGCCATACGGCTCATCGTCGGTCACATGGTGTTTATCGTAGGTCCAATCGCGGATATTGTGCAGATGCACCTCCAGCAAGCCTCTCTGGCGAGCGCGCTGCAGGATGCTGGTTTGCAGGTATGGGTCAAACACTTCGGGGAAAAGGGTGAAGACATCGAAACGCAGCATGAGATCATTCTAGCGCATTATCGGCGTGATAGCAATAAGTGAATCGTGTATCGCCCTTCTTGGATGAATATTATTGTCAGACGAGTCTGGCAGAACAAATCAAACACCTCGCCTTAACGCTGGATGAGCAATGACCCTTCCTCCTTGACTCTCAATCCCCTGAGATGGTAATATCATTTAACATGTACTTAAGAGGCAATCGCTGGAATATGAATACCCGGCGCAGGCGGCGCTCAAGCCCCTGGCGCATCTTTTTGTTGCTGGGTCTCATCGGGGTATTCCTCTACCTCAACCAGGTTGTGGTGCCCGCCACGCCACCCCTTTTCATCCCCACCCCCACCCCTACCCGTAGCCCGGAGGCTTTCATCAACGAGGCGGAGCAGCTCTACCGGGAGGGCAAACTTGCCCAGGCGATCCAGGCATACGAGCAGGGCATCCTGGCGGATCCGAACAACCCCGCTATTTATGTCGCCCTGGCGCGCGCCCAGGTCTTCGCCGGGGATTATGACTCCGCCATCACCAACGCCCGCAACGCCCTCTTGAAGAACCCCAACAACCCCATGGCGCACGCCGTCCATGCCTGGGCGCTTAGCTTCAAAGACGAGCATCTGGAAGCCGAAGCCGCCATTAAAAAAGCCATCGAACTCGACCCCAACAGCGCCCTGGCGCACGCCTATTACGCCGAGATCCTGCTCAACAAAGGCGACTATGGCGATATAGACAAGGCAATCGAAGAATCGAAGATCGCCCGCAACCTCGACCCCAACCTGTTGGAGACCCACCGCGCCCGCGGACTGGTGCTGCTCAATACCCAGAACATCGACGAGGCGATTCAGGAGCTGAAAGCCGCTATCGCTCTCAACGATAAAATCGCCGACCTGCACCTGAACCTGGGCTTCGCCTACCGCGTCAAGGGCGAGAACGACCTGGCGGTTGAGGAGCTGCTGACCGCCTTTGCCCTTAACCCTTCTTCCCCCATCGCTCCAACCGAGATTTCCCTGGCGTACGCCAACGAAGGGCAGTTCGGCAAAGCCGTGCAATATGCCGAGCAGGCTGTCAAGGTGGACCCGACCAACCCCCGCCTGTATGGCAACCTGGGCGTGATGTATTACCGTAATCAGGAGCTGGATAAAGCCATCCCGGCTCTGGCGATGGTCGTCCACGGCGGCGTCACCGAGGACGGCAAAGCCGTGCAGGGCTTGCCGCTGGATTATAGCACCGTCGCCCAGTACTACTGGTTCTACGGATTTGCCCTCGCCAAGAGCAACCGCTGCACCGAAGCTGTGCCGATCTTCCAGGCGCTGATCATCGGCGTGCCCGATTATGAACTGGCGGTTGAGAACGCCCAGGCAGGGATCGCCCTATGCCAGGAAATGTTAGGCACCCCTGCCCCCACCCAGGAAGCGGAGTCCACCCCCGCCCCCTGATTGACGCCATGGAACGCGAGATCACCGGCAAACGTCCCCACTTCCGCCCGGCTAAGAACCAGTTGAACCCTTACCGCATCACGCTCTGGGTCAGCCTTATCTTGATCGGCGTCTGGCTTCTTCTGGGCATTCAACGCGGTCGGGTGGAACCCCTCTTCGAGCCGACGCCTACCCCCACCCGCACCGCCGATTCATACATCCAGGAAGCCGCAGCCTATTTCCAGGCTGGCAAGCTCTACGACCCAGACCCGCCCCTGCCCACCCCTCCCTCCTATGACGCCATTGACACCTATCAGCGCGCCCTGGAGATTGACCCCACCAACGCTCACGCCTGGGCAGAGATGGCTCGTATTCAGACCTACTCCACCACCATGCTCAGCAACGACGCCGAACGCCTGCAACGCCTGGAGGAGGCGCTCCAATCCATCAACCGGGCGGTGGAGATAAACCCCGATGACAGCACCATCCACGCCATTCGCGCCTTCGTGCTGGATTGGTACGCCTCAAGCCCGCTCGTCTCCGACGAGCGCCGCCAGGAGCTTCTCCTGGAAGCCGAGGGCGAAGCGGTCCGCGCCTACGGTCTTGACCCAGAGAACGGTCTGGCGCTGGCGTTCTACGCCGAGGTTCTCCTCGACCAGCAAAAATGGGCTCAGGCTGAGCAAAACGCCGCCAAAGCCGTCTCACTCGCCCCCGATTCGATGGACGCCCACCGCGTCTATGCCACCGTCCTGGAAGCGCTTGGACAATACCGCAGCGCCATCGAGCAATATCTCAAGGCATCCGAAATCAACCCCAATTTGACCTTCCTCTACGTCTATATCGGTCGCAACTACCTCAGCCTGCGCCTGTATGACCGCGCCCTGGAATACTACGCCAAAGCCGCCGAAATCAACAAGCAACTCGGGGTGCGCAACCCCATCCCCAACCTTGAAATCGCCAAGGTCTACACCCAGCAGGGCGAATTCTTCATCGCCGCCCGCAACGCCGAAGCCGCCCTGAGCTTTGACCCCACCAACGCCAATACCTATGGGCAACTCGGCATCATTTACATCCGCTCGCGCAACTATGAAGGCGCCCGCCCCGCCTTGAAATGCGCCGTGGTGGGGTGTACCGCCGCGGAGAACGAAATCGGCAAAGCCGATGTGCAGGGTCTCCAGCTCACCAACCTGACCGTCGCCTATTATTATGTCGAATACGGCACCGTGCTTGCTTTCTTGAGCCGCCCTAATCAGAACTTCTGCCCCGATGCGCGCCAGGTGCTGAACCAGGTTAAAACCGCTTATCCGGATGACTCCGTGCTGATGAGCATCGTCGCCGACAGCGAAGGCATCTGCAACCGTCTCGAATCAAGCCCAACCCAATCTGTCGCAAACCCCACCCTCTCCCCTCAGACGCCGCAGGTCACCCCCCCCCCTGGCGGCTGAACGCGGGATATGCCTGCGGGCAAATATCAGAATTTTGTTAATCTTCTTCACTTCCTCTTGACTTTCAATTGAATTATCGGTATTATTTGGGCGCAAGTTAGCACTCCCCTTCTTTGAGTGCTAACTTGCCTGCATGTGTGAAGATACCAAAATCCAAATTTCTCGAGGAGGTACGTATGTCGATTTCATTAAAACCCCTAGGAAGCCGCGTGGTGGTCGAACCGATTGAGCAAGAAGAGGTCACCGCGGGCGGTATCGTTCTGCCTGAGACCGCCAAAGAAAAACCCCAAAAAGGCACCATCCTGGCGGTTGGTCCGGGCGATCGGGATGAGGGCGGAAAACGCATCCCCATGGAGGTCAATGTAGGAGACACGGTCCTATACGCCAAATACGCTGGCACCGAAATCAAGGTGGACGGCAAAAAGCTCTTGATTCTCAAAGAGAGCGA
>JBBIPD010000208.1:5481-5983 GCA_037443025.1 Chloroflexota bacterium | reverse complement strand
TTCATTAAACTGGGCTTTGACTTTGGGAGAAAGATACATCATACACGCCTCCATCCTGTACTAGCAGGGCACATATACTATAACCGAACAATTGTTCTATGTCAAGTCATGAATGTTCGAATTTCCCATCACAATCAGTGGTAGGGTTTCCTAAGATATAATTCCCGATGTGAGCAACGACCTTACTCCCGCCAACCGACAGATTGCCCGTGCCGCCAGTGTGGTGATGGGGGCATTCATCCTGAGCAATTTGACCGGTTTGGTGCGGCAAATGTTGGTCTCACGTCAGTTCGGCACCGACGCCGCCATTGATGCTTTCAACGCTGCATCCACCTACCCTGACCTGATATTCAGCCTGATTGCGGGCGGGGCATTGGCGTCCGCGTTCGTTCCAACCGTCACCGATATTCTGGCAAAAGGCGACCGGAAGAACGCCTGGTTTCTCACCTCGGCGATCGCCAACCTGGTGTTCATCCTCCTCTCCGCAATCAGCCTGATTTCA
>JBBIPD010000208.1:0-5452 GCA_037443025.1 Chloroflexota bacterium | reverse complement strand
TGTCGCCCACATCCTCGCTCCCAGGTTCAGCCCAGAGCAACAGGCGCTCACCAGCCAATTACTCCGCATCCTGCTCATCTCTCCGACCATTTTTGGGGTGAGCGGTCTGTTGATGGGCTTGCTCAACGCGCATCAGGTCTTCCTCTGGTCCGCCCTTGCACCGACAATGTACTGGTTGGGGATGATTATAGGTGTTCTCGTTCTATCCCCTTCGATGGGAATCTATGGGCTTGCCTGGGGGGCTGTTTTGGGATCTTGCCTGCATCTGGGCATACAGGTTCCCGCCTTGCTCCGCCTGGAAGGGCGACGTTACTTTGCAAGTCTTGGACTGAAATTCCCCGCGGTGCGAGAGGTGGGGCGGCTGATGGCGCCGCGCCTGTTGGGGGTTGGCGCGGTTCAGATCAATTTCGTGGTGAACACAATCATCGCAACCGGGCAACCGGTAGGCTCCTTGACGGCGATCAAATACGCCTGGGCAATCATGACCATGCCGCAGGTGGTCATCGCCCAAGCCATCGCCATTGCTGCATTGCCGACTTTCTCCGCCCAGGTTGCACGGGGAGAAATCGGCGAGATGCGCGCCTCCCTTGCAGCCACATTGAGAGGCGTTCTCTTGCTCTCCATCCCTGCCACGCTTGGTCTGATCATCCTGCGTACGCCGATCATCAGCGCCCTGTTCGAGAGGGGCGAATTCGACGCCCAATCAACCCGCATGGTTGCCTGGGCTTTGCTTTGGTACACTGTTGGGCTGGTCGGGCATTCATTCGTTGAAATCATCTCCAGAGCCTTCTATGCTTTACACGACACCCTGACCCCGGTGCTGGTCAGCGTAGGCGCAATGAGCCTGAACGTTGGACTCAACCTGGGATTGTCGAGCCTGTTTTCGAAAATCGGCTGGGAACCCCATGGGGGGCTTGCCCTGGCAAACTCCCTGGCGACCACTCTGGAAGCGCTTGCCTTGTTGGCATTGATGTCGCGCCGCCTGGAGGGGATTAATGCCCAAGGAATCTGGCAGGCTGCATGGCAAACTCTGATGGCAGCCGCGGTGATGGTATCTGGCTTATCTGTCTGGCTTTGGGCTAGCAGAAACTCGCCTGCCTGGATCGTCGCCCTTGGGGGGATTGCAATCGGCGCGGTGTTGTTTATCGGCGTTGCCCTATTAATTGGAAACCGGGAATTGCTTAGCGTGAGTAAGGGATTGTTCCGCCGGGCTTTTCGGTGATGTGGCTCAATGCCAGAGCATCCAGATGATTTGAGCGATGACAAGACCAAAGACGACGCCCCCAAACGCTTCGAGCGGGGTATGCCCCAGTACCTCCTTCAAATACTCCCCCTTTAACGGGTGACCCGCGGCAAGGTCGCTGATCATGGCGTTTATCAGCGCCGCGTGCAAGCCAGCCTGACGTCTGATGCCGGTGGCGTCATACACCACAACCATAGTGACCATAAAAGCAATGGCAAACAACGCCGTATCAAAGCCGTTGTACAACCCCACAGCATGCGTGACTCCCACAACCAACGCCGAATGTGAGCTTGGCATACCACCAGCCTGGAGAAGGAGTGACCAGTTCCAGCGCTTTTTGGAGATATATTCAACAGGAACCTTTATCACCTGCGCCAATGCCCAGGCTACCAGACCTGCGATCAATACCTGATTATTAAGCACATTGAAAATTGACATCGCATCATTCCGAGAGCTCGAAATCGGTCAGGTTGCCGCCTGAAAGCTGCTTTACCCGTAAATCCGCTTTATCCAACATCTCGGCGCAAAAGCGTGCAAGCGCCTTGCCCCGTTCAAACAACTGCAGAGACATATCAAGAGAATAGCTGCCGGATTCCAGAGCCGTAACAATTTGCTCAAGTTGCTTGAACGCCTGCTCGTAGGTCATTTGCTCAAGCGGTTGCTCAAGCTCTGGGGGCAAATCCACACGATCTTCCATTTTCACTCCTTTTCATTCAACCCCTGGGGAAATTTCGCCGCCATCGTTCAACGCAGGCGATAGGAAATCACGAAGCGGAGCATCATTCGGCAGGGATTGATATGCCAGGTTGTCGAATACCTGGCGGGAAATCGGATGCTGGTTCAAGAAACGGTCTATCTCCGGGTTGGCGATCTCTCGATAAACCCGTTTGTGGGCGTTGGTTCGCGCCAGGCTGGCTAACAAGGCTGAGATGCTCGCAAGACCTACCAATCCCACCACCAGGATCAACATGGCAGGCACCAGGGAGACGAGGCGCAAAATCAGTAAAAGCAAGGTGACGCCAAACACTGGGATAAGCCCGATACCACAGCCCAAGCCAAAAGCCAACTCAGAGCCGCTCGCTCCCGATGATCTCATTTTCTCATTCAAAGTCTCGACCAGGGAGACCAGTTCCTGGGTTTCTTCCTGATTCAGGGGAGTTGAGTCCACACATTCCTCCAGGTCAATCCGCCGCATCCGGGCTCACCCGGACATTAAACTGACCATCGCTGACCTGCACCGATAAAGCATCGCCAGCTTTCACCTGGGCGACGCTGCGCACCAGACGACCGTCGGGCTGCGCCACAATCGCGTAACCGCGCTCAAGGATCGAGAATGGGCTCAGGGAGCGGAGGCGCTGTTCTAGAGCGGTAGAACGACCCCTGCGCAACGCCAGATAATGCCCAACAGCCAGGTCTGCCCGGCGGGTCAGTTCATCCAGACGTTGACGATCGCTGGTTATCTTCCAGGCAGGAGATCTCTGGCTAAGGCGCGCCTGGAGCGTTTCCAACGCCCATCGCCGGGAACTCAAGGATTTTTGGAACGCCTGCCCCATGCGTTGCGCCAGATCTTCCAGCCCGCCGCGCAAGGCTTCACGGTCTGGCGTCGCCAGAACTGCGGCGGCGGTGGGGGTGGGAGCGCGCAGGTCGCTGGCAAAATCGGCAATGGTGAAGTCGGTCTCATGTCCCACCCCGGTGATGACCGGGGCGGTTGATGCCGCAATCGCCCGCGCCACGCTCTCATCGTTGAACGCCCACAAATCCTCAATCGAACCGCCGCCGCGCGCCAGCAAAATCACATCCGGCGCGGCGTATTGATTCAGAGATTGAAGAGCCGCCACAATCCCGGCAGGCGCTTCGACCCCCTGCACCGGCGTAGGCGCCAGGACCACTTCAACCAATGGATAACGCCGCCGGAGGGTATTGAGGATGTCCCGCAGGGCAGCCCCCGTGGGCGATGTGACCACTCCGATGCGTCCAGGCAGAGAGGGGATGGGTCGCTTTCGCGCCGGGTCAAACAACCCCTCAGCCTCCAGGCGAGCCTTCAAACGTAAGAATTCCTGAAAGAGCGCCCCCTCCCCAATTGGACGGATGATATCAGCATATAATTGATACTGTCCGCCCGCCTCGTAGATGTCTATATAGCCATGAACCTGCACTGCGCTCCCCTCTCGGGGGAGGAACCTCTGTTGCAGCACATTTGTGCGCCACATCACACATCGCAAAGAGGCAGATGCGTCTTTGAGGGTGAAATAGATATGTCCGGATGCCGGACGTGAAAAATTAGAAACCTCTCCCTCCACCCATAAATCCTGAAGCGACTCGTCCTCCGCCATCAACTGGCGAAGGTAGCGGGTCAAATCGGTGACGCTCCAAAAGATGGGCTGAAAAAGAGAGTATTGCTCCATGGCGAGAAAATGGCTCACACCCTGATAAATCAATCATCGAATAGGATACTCTGCTTCCAACGGACTGTCAACCATTCCATGAGTAGCCTTTTTTTGCTACAATTAAGCCTGGGGGATGAATTGAGAAGCGTTGGATTTACCTCGATACTCTGGGACTGTGAGGGTTGAACATGGGAAGAGGTTATGATAAATCTCAGGTTATCAAGACAACGGACGGTCTATGAAGTATATCTGGTCTCCCTGGCGGATGATCTATATGCAAAGCAGCCGTGACGAAACCGAGTGCGTTTTCTGCGTTGAAACAACTCGCCCCGATGGACCCGAGAATCTGATTGTGCATCGCAATCAGCGGGCGTATGTGATTCTAAACCGATATCCCTATACCACCGGGAATCTGATGATCGTCCCCTATGCCCATCAGGCGAACCTGACCGACCTGGACGTGGAAACCCGAAACGAAATCATGGACCTGGTGAACCACTCCATCCTCGTCCTGCAAAAGATATACAATCCACATGGCTTCAATGTGGGCATCAACATTGGCGAGGCGGCGGGGGCTGGCATTACCGGACATGTCCACGTGCACGTGGTACCCCGCTGGGGAGGAGACACAAATTTTATGTCCTCGCTGGCAAATACCCGCGTCCTGCCTGAGTCTTTGGAGGAAACATATAACCGGGTGAAGCAGGCGTGGTGATGACCGCCCCAAACCAGGACCTGCCGCCCTCGCTCAATCTATTAATCTCAATCACCATAACCAAGGAGCAGAGACAATGACCCCCTATCACTCGGAAGCTGTCATTCTGAGCGCGGCGCGAACACCATCGGGACGTTTTCAGGGCAGCTTGAGTCGCTTCAGCGCGCCCCAACTGGGCGCGTTTGCAATTAAAGCCGCAATTCAACGGGCTGGGATAGAAAATCTCGAGGAGATAAACGAAGTCCTGATGGGCAACGTGGTCTCCGCAGGAGAAGGGCAGGCGCCAGCCCGCCAGGCAGCTATCTTTGCCGGATTGCCCGTTTCTGTGGGAGCAACCACCATCAACAAAGTCTGCGGCTCGGGTCTGAAGACGGTGATGCTGGCTGCGCAGGCGATTAAAGCCGGCGATGGCGACCTGTTCGTGGCTGGAGGCATGGAAAGCATGAGCCGGACGCCATATTTGGTGTACGGCAGGAGCGGCGAGATGCGCTTCGGTCACCTGCAGCTCGTGGACGCCCTGCTCCACGACGGATTATGGGATCCGTTTGAAAACTGGGGGATGGGCAATTCGGCAGAGTTTATCGCCGATGAATACAACGTCACCCGCCAGGCGATGGATGAATTCGCCCTTGCCAGCCACCAGAAAGCCATTGCCGCCGCCCAGAACGGATGGTTCAAAGACGAAATTGTCCCGGTGGAGATTCCAGGGAAGAAGGGAGAGGTGACGCTATTCGATACAGACGAAACGCCTCGCCCCGACACCTCGTTGGAAGCCCTGAGCAAATTGAAGCCGGCGTTTGTCAGCGGAGGTAAAGTCACCGCGGGCAATTCTCCCGGCTTGAACGATGGCGCTGCGGCTGTGGTTGTCGCCAGCCGGCAGAAGGCGGAGAAGATGAACGCCAAGCCGCTGGCGCGTATCCTCGGGTATACCCAGGCAGCCGTCGAGCCAAAATATATGTTCATTGCCCCCGCCAGGGCTATCCCCATCCTGCTGGAGAAGGTTGGCTGGACTCTGGCAGAGGTTGATTTAATCGAACTGAACGAAGCTTTCGCCGCCCAGGTTCTGGCAGACGGCTATGCTCTGGCAGATATGGGCTGGGATTGGAA
>JBBIPD010000207.1:0-6015 GCA_037443025.1 Chloroflexota bacterium | reverse complement strand
GGTTTTGTCAAGCAAACCGTGTCTGGAGTAGGGTGGAAGATAATGCATATCTAGCATCAGGTTTTCAACCAAAGTAAACTCACCGATCAGTCCATCCTGCAGGTCTTCAGTGATATGCCCAACTCCTCGGAGCAAGATCTGCCGGGGTGAAGCGCCGGTCATATCATGCCCATCGATCATAAACTTTCCGGCGGTAACCTGCCGCAGACCGGTTATTGCCTGAACCAGTTCGCTCTGACCATTGCCATCCACTCCGGCAATGCCAACAATCTCGCCAGCGGACACGTGAAAAGATACCTGGCGTACTGCCGGTAAGCCGCGATCGTTGCAGGTTGAGAGCCCTTCCACCCGCAGCACAACCTCTGGCTCTTTGGCAATGTCATCTTCGCGCTCCACCCGGAAGAGCACTTCACGACCCACCATCATGGAAGCCAGTTCCTGTTTGGTTGCGCCGCGGCTGGGGATGGTGCCAACCACACGTCCATTGCGCAGCACGGTGATCCGGTCGGTGATCGAAAGCGCTTCTTCCAGATGGTGGGTGATGAATATGACGGAAAGACCTTTATCCACCAGGGTGCGAAGGGTGTGGAACAGCTCTTCCGTCTCTTTGGGGGTCAGCACAGAAGTGGGTTCATCCAGGATCAGCACGCGGGTATCCCGGTACAGCGCCTTTAAGATTTCCACCCGCTGCCGGTCCCCGACGGATAGCTGCCAGATGTACGCTTGCGGGTCGATTTTTAAGCCGTAGTCTGCTGAGATGCTGTCCAGTCGCTTCTGGGCAGAAGCACGATCCAGCCAGATTCTGCCAGCGCTATTTAATCCCAGGATGACGTTGTCCACCACCTTCAAGGTTGTCACCTGCATAAAGTGCTGGTGCACCATCCCAATCCCATATCGGATTGCGTCGTGAGGCGAATGGAACTTTACGGGTTGATTCTGGACAACGATCTCGCCTTCATCCGGTTGGTGCATGCCGTAGAGCATGTTCATTAAGGTGGATTTTCCGGCTCCATTTTCCCCGAGCAAACCATGGATTTCACCAGGGAGCAGCTCGAAATCTACCTCAGCGTTGGCAACCACTTTGCCAAAGTACTTGGTAATGCCGCGCATCCATACAATCGGTTGAACTTGACCTGTCAAGGAATAATCTCCTGCTTACGCACCAACTGCTGGATTAGCCAACCACGTTAAAGCGGTTGGGAAGCCGGATGCCTGCCCGGTGGGCGATGTCGGCAGCGCGCCGCTTCGCTTCTTCCAGAATCTCGGCTTCGTTGACCGTCAGGATGCGGCGGTCGCGCATCAACCAGCGCCCATCCACCATGACACTCTCAACATTTTCGGTTCGCATTGAGGTGACCATATTGGCAACCGGGTCATGCAGTGGCAGCATGGTGGCAGTATTGGGGTTGATGACCAGCAGGTCTGCTTTTTTGCCTGGTTCCAGGGAGCCCAACTCATCTTCCCACAGGAGAGCGCGCGCGCCGTCGCAGGTGACCATTGCCAGGATGTCCTGCGCTGGCATGACGGTCGGATCAAGCGTGCGACCCTTGTGAATCAGGGAAGTGAGCCACATCTCATCGATGAGCGTCATACGGTTGTTGGATGGAGCGCCATCTGTGCCAAGTGAGACACACACGCCAGCATTCAACATCTCGGGAATCTTTGCAAAACCCAGAACGCGCATGGCAGCCGCCGGGTTGTGTGAGACCTTGACCTGCTTTTCAGCAAAGAGGTATATCTCTTCTTCCGTCAGCCAGACGCTGTGGACAGCCAGTAGGTTCTTGTCGAGTACGCCAAGCCTGTTCAGGTGCATGACAGTGGTTGCACCGCGCGTTTGGCGGGCAAATTCCACTTCTTCGCGAATCTCCGCCACGTGCATGTGCACGCCGACACCGTACTGGTCAGCTAATGCCTTGGTGCGAACGATCAGCTCGTCCGAGTTGTTAAAGATGGTGCGTAATCCAAACCAGACACGAATCCTGCCGTGAGCCTGGTTGTGCCAGCGTTTAAGATTCTCAACTTGGATGTCCAGCGCCTTCTGGGTTGTTTCATCCCAGGCTGGCGGCAGACCCTCACCCGTGTCCATGGTTGACTTCGCCAGGATACCGCGCAGACCCAGCTCTGTGACAGCGCGGCCCATGCCGTTGACAAATTGACCGCCCGGCTCAGCGAAGCAAGTCACTCCGGAGCGAATCTGCTCGATACCGCACAGCAGGCTGCTGATATAGCTGTCCTCCTCGGTCATGTTGCTCTCGTAGGGCCAGATGCGTTCGTGCAGCCAGACCAGCAAGCTGACATCGTCGCCTAAACCGCGACCGAGCTGCTGAGAGGTGTGCACGTGGGTGTTGATCAGCCCTGGCAAGATCCACCTACCGCGCAGGTCGACGCACTCAACCTCAGGTCCCGTCTGGGCGAGCAGCAGGTCGCTGTCGCCTACCTGGCTGATTCGGTCGTTTTCAACCAGCACGGCGCCGCGGTTGAATTGGCGGCGCTGTGGGTCCATTGTCAGGATGCTGGCGTTGTAAAGCAAATAACTGCTGCTCATAACGTCCTCCATGATGAGCTGCCGGTGGGAACTTACAGGTATATGTGTCCGATGTACTATTCAGCACCCGACTGAGACCATGCGCGCGTGACGCGCATCCGCAGGGCTTTATCGTTGTAATAATTGACGCCATAAACGATTGGGTAGTTGCGGCTGGTGTAAAAAATATCGATAAATCGAAGGACAGGTTTACCAGAAGCCAGTCTCAATGCTTGCATCAGCGTGGCTTCGGGCAGGCAGGCACTGATGTCTGAGATGGAATAGGCGATCTCCTGGTTGCAGTATTTGCGCAGGATCTGGCGGATGGGCTGGAGGACATCATAAGGTCCGGTTTTGGCTAGGTAGCGGGCTGGGATGATGTTGTTTGAAAAGATTACTGGCTGATCGTCGGCGAAGAAGATGCGCTGGATCGCCAGCACCTGATCGCCTTTGTCAATATCCAGAGCCTGCAACTCGTCCGGCAGAGCCGTACGCATCTCCACCGAGACAGACTCGATCCGGCAGGCGCGGCCGCTGGATTCAATCATATGCTGGAAATCCCATTCATCACCCAGGCAGGCGCTGATTTCCATGCCGTATTTGCTGATATAGGTGCCGTCGCCTTGCTTGCGCACGATCAGGCGAGCGGTTTCCAGGGCAGTGAGGGCAGTGCGTACGGTGGCGCGGCTGACACCGAAGCTGGCAGCCAGCTCGCTCTCGGAGGGCATCCGGCTGCCGGGCGGGTATTCTCCGCTAGTGATTTTCCCCCTGAGCAGGATCTCAACCTGGTGAGCAATAGATTTTGATCGTTCAATCAGCATTACGCCGCCCAATGATCAGTCGATAGTCGTCTGATGAATTATAGCATCAGAACAGTGCCCAGGCAAGCAGTCTGCTTATGGGGATTGGCTAAAGCATGGGATTAAGTGAACTGAAATACATGAGCTGGATAGTTGGGAGACTTCATACACACCACTGTGATACCACAGGTGGTCATAAGCCTCAAAGGCATCGCTATCGTAGCGTCTGGCTTTCGGCGTCTCGTCCACCATCTCCTGAATCACCCTCTGGTTCCGTTGCCAGACGACCCGAAAGCCCAGGTGGCAGAGAGTGAGCCGGTGCGATGATGCACACCCAGATGGCGGGCAATGCGGCGCAGATTCATCCATGCCATTATTTTTGCCCAATTTTTGACCACTCCCCCAAATATTTGACTTTATTTTAATAAAATGTAATAATATATAACAATTGTCATAATACCAGCGCGGGGGTCGTAATTCTTCCCAGAAAGTGCAGATACATATGGATAACCCGAATTCGGACATACTCACCGTAGAAGAGGCAGCAGATTTGCTAAAGATTCCGCGCTCTTCTGTATACAAACTGGCGCAGGAAGGGAAAATTCCCGCCCAAAAAGTAGGCAGGCATTGGAGGTTTTATCGACCAACTCTGCTGAAGTGGATAGCCGGTCAAGCCTACTTTGAGAGCAAACCATCTAATCCTGAAAAGCTGGATTTCACATGAGTAGGTCTGAAGGTCACCGCGAACGGCTACGACAAAAGTTTAAACAGCATCCACATTTACTCTCTGACGCAGAGCGATTGGAATTGCTGCTGACCTATGCCATTCCTCGCAAAGACGTTGCCCCACTCGCGCGAGGACTCATTGCCCACTTTGGCGACATCCATGCTGTGCTTGCCGCTGCTCCCGAACAACTTTCCGAAGTCGCAGGGATGGGCGAGTCAACCACAACTTTAAAACCCGAAATCGCCGCCACCCTCCCAGACTGGATCCGCCAGTGCCGCAGGGCTGGCTTGTTTGAATTGGGTCGTGCCTTGTATGAAACGGGCGGGTTACGGTTCGATGAGCTTAATGAGGAAACACAACTGCTGGTTGAAGAAGATTACCAAATTTGCGCGGGGCGAAGCGCTAAAGGGGAAACGGGAAATCAGCAGACAAAAAGCAAAAAGCGAGTTGGGCAAACAAGCTTGTTCCAGGAGGATGAGCTGTGAAAACAGCGCCCACCGATTTGCCGGAATTTCTCCGACCGCTATTTTGGGACGTAAACTTTGATGCCTTGGAATGGCAGACCGACCGTGACCTGATCGTGCGCCGCATCTTGCAAGCAGGCATGTGGTCGGCGGTGCGTTGGTTGCGCGCTACCTGGGGCGATGAGCGCTTGCGCGACTGGCTCCAGACCCACGCCGGCGGTCGCCTCAGCCCGCGCCAGCTTCGTTATTGGGAATTGGTCTTGAACCTGCCGCCTCAGGAGGTAGATCGTTGGATCGCCCAGGCTAAAAACAGCCCCTGGGGAAGGAGGCTCCAGCCGTGAAATTCTATTCGGATGGTCTGACCGAATCACAAATGCAGGTTTTACATGAGATAGCGCCTTTTGCCTCGCAGCGCCAGTTCTACCTGGGCGGCGGAACAGCCCTGGCGATTTTCTTACGCCACCGGCGTTCAATTGACCTGGACTGGTTCACCCAGGAGCGGCTTCCCGACCCTTTGGTTTTTGCCCAATCGCTGCGGGATGCAGGCATCCCATTTTCAACCGATCAGACTGCACCAGGCACGCTACACGGTCAGGTGAAAGGGGTGCGGCTTAGTTTCATCGAATTCCGGTACCCCTTAATCGCTCCGCTAGTCGATTGGGGAGAAACCGGGGCTCTTTTGGCTTCTTTGGACGATCTGGCTTGCATGAAGCTCTCTGCTATTGCCCAGCGTGGTTCGAAGAAGGATTTTTTTGATGTGTATGCCCTGTGCGTTCAACACCGTCCGCTGGAGCAGCTGCTAAATCTCTATCAGATCAAATTCGACGTAACAGATATTGGTCCGGTTTTATACGGGCTGGTTTATTTTGATGATGCAGAAGAGGAGCCCGATCCGCTCCTTCTGCAGCATATCGAGTGGCAAGATGTGAAACAAGCTTTTCGTAACTGGGTAAAGGCTGTCTCATGATCGAACCCTGGATTCTGTCCAAACTTAACCCCCTCACCGGCGATACGGTCATCATCCTGCGCGATCCGCAACGGATGATCGTCTCTGGCGCGCACGCCGTACTTCGGCTCGCTTATCTGCACGTATGGCGTGTTTAAGTTGTGAAAGTTCAGTATCCGTCAGTTCCAGTTTAGTCGTGGTCGTGTCCCAAGTCCATCACGGAACGATCGCTTTATAAACGCTTTCGATTAACCACTCAGATTGAAAAAATAAACAAAGAGTGTAGAACCGCTATATGAACTCTTAAAAGTGTTTATGTCAATCGAAAAACCGACCCCTTTAATCACGAAAGACCATCCACCTGAGCAGGTTGAAAAAGGAAAACACCCCAGATAGCCATATCTGGGGTGGTTATTTTTAATGGTGGAGTTAAAGCGTCGTCATCACGCCTTTCCCCCGCCAGGCATCAAGCGAGCCATACTGAGCAAAGGTTTGTTGGGTTTCAGTCCCCTTACGGGGATTGTATTCATTTCTACGTCAATGGAGTCGATCTG
>JBBIPD010000206.1:0-6120 GCA_037443025.1 Chloroflexota bacterium | reverse complement strand
AAATTTGACGCAGCCAGGCGGAGCGAAGAGGAATACACAAGAACCTTGCGGTTGATTGACGACGGCAGACGCCAGGACGCTAAACGTCTGACCGATATGCAGGGTGAAGTTGCTGCCCTACGGAAGCATGTAGATGACCAGCGGGGTAAGCTGGAACTGACTTCGACCACGTTGCGCAAGATTGAGAATCGTTTGAATGAATTAGCCACTGTGGAAGCAGAACGGCGGGAACAGCAGGCAAAGTTCATCGAAGAGCAAACCTTGTTGCAGGTGGAAAGGGAACGGGTGTGGAAAGAATGGCAGGCGCGTTTTGAAACCATCGAGGGTCAAACCGCGAATATCGATATGAACCTGCAGACGTTAGACGCCACCCATCGTGAGGTAAAAAGATCGCAGCAAGCTTTAGACGAACTGGCGGCAAAGGTGGATCGGCGGATCAATGAAATGACGGAGATTCAGCGTCTGGCTGAGGAAAGATTTCGCCAGGAATGGGTCACGTTTAAAGCCGATGACCAAAAGCGATGGACCAACTACACCCTCACCCTGGAGGAGCAGCGCGGCGAAGCCAGAAGGCAGTATGAAAAAATCGCAGAAAGAGTCACCCACCTGGAGGATGTGGTCCAGGAGATGCAGGAAACCATTCAGCAGATGAATGAACAAACCGGCAAGAGATTGCAATCTTTGATTGCTGTTGTTCATGAATGGGTATCGAGCTATGAGCGTTCGTCTGGGCGTTCGCGTTGAGAAATGAGTTTTGGTAGGAAGTAATCCTTGCTCAACGCCATGCAAGGTGAGTAAAGCGCCAGGAGGTTCAGGATGCGTGTTATTGGCACCGCGGGGCACGTAGATCATGGAAAATCCACACTGGTCGAAGCCATAACCGGCATTCACCCCGATCGCCTAAAGGAAGAGCGCGAACGGGAGATGACGATTGACCTCGGTTTTGCCTGGATGACCCTCCCAAATGGCGAAGAAGTCGGGATTGTAGATGTACCCGGTCATCGAGATTTTATCGAAAACATGTTATCCGGGGTAGGGGGGATAGATGCGGCGTTGTTTGTGATTGCGGCTGATGAAGGGGTGATGCCCCAAACCCGGGAACATCTTGCCATCCTGGATCTTCTTCAGGTGCAAGGAGGGGTTATCGCATTGACCAAGGTTGATCTGGTGGATGACCCCGATTGGCTGGACTTGATTGAAGATGATATCAGACAAATAACGCTCGGCACTGTCCTTGAAAATGCCCCGATTATTCGCGTTTCGTCGAAGAAAAAAATCGGATTGTCTGATTTGATAACAGCCATCGCTGAATGTCTGGCTGAACGCCCGCCAAGGATAGATTTTGGTCGTCCAAGGTTGCCGGTTGACCGGGTTTTTACCATTTCGGGTTTTGGAACGGTGGTGACGGGGACGCTTAGCGATGGCGTGCTCCGGGTTGGGGATGAATTGGAGATCCTGCCCGGCGGGCTACGCGGCAGGGTGCGGGGGCTGCAGACCCATAAACAGAAAGAACAGGTTGCTATCCCTGGGTCTCGAACGGCGGTCAATATCTCTGGGGTGAATGTCGATCAAATTTCGAGGGGAGATGTGGTGACACACCCCAATCAATATCAACCGACTGGCAGGTTTGACGCCCAGGTACGCATCCTGCCGGATTCCAGCTCGTCCCTTAAACACGATATGCGGGTCAAATTATTCGTTGGCGCTGCGGAAGAGTTAGCCAGAGTCAGATTGTTGGGGACTGATGAGCTAAAACCAGGTGAAAAGGGCTGGATACAATTAGAGGTAGAGCGCCCGGTGGTTGTTGTTCGTGGAGACCGATATATCATCCGCCGACCTTCGCCGGGTGAAACGCTGGGTGGGGGAGTTGTTTTGGATCATCGCCCGACCAGGCGACACAAGCGATTTGCCCGGGATACAATTGCCCGCTTACAGGCGCTCGAAGCGGGTACGCCTGGGGAGATTCTTCTGCAAACCCTGGTGGGACTCGGGGTTGCCTCCATCAAAGACGTTGTTTCCCGGTCAAACCTTGACTCCGAAACTGTATCGCAAGCATTGGCTGAGTTGAATGCGATGGGGCAGGTTGTGTACCCTGAGGCAAAGGGTGAAGCAGACCTGACAGCGATGAACACCTTGATAGCCAGTCGAGCTTATTGGGAACAGATTTCCACCAAAGCGACAGGGGAGATAGCGCAGTATCACCGAACGAACCCTCTACGGAGAGGGATGCCCAAAGAGGAACTCAAGAGTCGACTAAACCTCCCCCCGCGTATCTTTAACAGTCTCTTGAGTGGATTAATCGCTGACGCCAGGGTTGAAGAGTCCGGTCCATTGGTGCGATTGCCCGAGCATGATATTCGCTTCAACGCCAGGCAACAGATCGCAGTTGATGCTCTCATGGAGCGCTTCAGGAAAACTCCTTACACCCCTCCAACGGTAAAGGAGTGCCAGGAAGCGGTGGGTAATGACGTCTATCTTGCCTTGCTCGATTTGGGGAGTTTAATTCAGGTGGCTCCAGACGTGGTTTTTAGCGCCGAGGGATACCAGGATATGCTTGCCCAAATCAGAGGTTTGTTTGCCGCTCAAGAAACGGTAACGGCTGCCCAGGTGAGAGACCACTTCAACACCAGCCGTCGTTATGCGCTTGCCTTTTTAGAGTACCTCGATTCCCTGGGGATTACAATCAGAGAAGGAGATGTCCGGCGCTTGAAAGCCCAAGGTTAGAGGCTGATATAATTGGGTCATAGACGGATAAATGCTTTTCATGGAACGTTCATTGGAGACACCATGAATGACAAACTCGGTGATCATGATTGGGGAGAGAAGCCCAAATCGCGGTTGGTGTGGATTGCCCCTCTGATTTTTGCGCTGGTGATTTTGTCTCTGGTACTGCTTTTACCGGGTGCAATCACCCAGGCTGCAGGGGAAAATCCTGAACAAGCGAATCCAAACGCACCCCTTCAGGGGATTCCTGACCTGTCAATTTCAAAATCTCATCAGGGGGATTTCATCATCAGCCTCGATCCCCAGGCATTCTATACCTACACCATTCTCATCAGCAATGTAGGCACAGCTCAGGTTACCGGACCGATCACGGTGACCGATGTGCTCAGCGATGCTCTCGAACCGGTCGGGGGAATTGGTCAGGGATGGGCGGTGGGTTTTAACGGACAAACCTTCACCTGTGTGTATAGCAATACCGTCGGGGTATCCCCGACGGTGAGTTTGCCATCCCTTCGGTTATTTGTCCGGATTAAGCAAACGAATACCCCATCGGTCATCAATCGAGCCACGGTATCTAACGCCAGCGATGCAAACCCCGCAAATAATATTGGGGTTGATCCGACGACCCTTGTCGGTGCAGATTTGGCGGTTACCAAATCGGTCACTCCCAGCTCTCCCTCCCCAGGCTCGGTTATCACCTACACGATCACGCTGAGTAATCAGGGTCCCAGCCAGGCTACCAGCGTTGTGCTCACCGACACTTTGCCTGGGGAGATTTCATTTGAAAATGCCTCTGCCACACAGGGCAGTTATACCCTTGCCAATGGTCGCTGGGATGTTGGAACGATTAACAGTGGAAGTAACGCGGTATTGAGGATATCTGCTACAGTGGATCAAGAATCGCTGGGAAAGACGATTACGAACGTCGTCGAGGGATTAAGTTCGACCACCCCTGATTACAACTTGACTAATAATACTGCCAGCGTCAGCTTCAGTGTTCAGACCACCCGCGTTTCGGGTCTGGTAACCGATGCTGCCAAGGGGACGCCTTTATCAGGGGTGAAGGTGGAACTCCAGGATAGCGCCAATCACCTTTATTCATATACCACAACCACGACTGGCTGGTTCACCTTCACCAATACGATTACAACGCCGCTTGCAAGCGGCAATGCGACCGTCCGAGCCTCTAAAACCGGATACGCTACCAAATCTGCCAATATCGTGATCGTTCAAAATCAGTCTTTGCGCCAGGATTTATCGCTGGATACGGCTGATTTGCTCATCACGAAGTCGGATGGTTTGACAACCGTGATTCCTGGCAGTACGATTACATATACATTGGTTATCAGTAACCTGGGGACGATCCCGGCGAGTACCGTGGTCATCACAGACGTGCTCCCGACTTTTACTACTTACATCACGGATACCTCGGGAATCGCCAAGACTACACCGGCAGCATATACCTACGTCTGGAAACTCAATAATAATATCGATCCCGGAAAAGCCTTTCGGTTCAATATACGCGCCAAAGTTGCTGATGGGCTTCCCAGCCCTACCCATACCTTGACCAACCGGGGGAGCGTGTCCAGCCAAACACCCGATTCAAACTCTAATAATAATGTTTCTCTCGACAATACTACCAGTACAGGTACGCCTAATCCAACCCTCACTCTGGCTGTGACCCCAAACCAGGTGCGCACGGGTCAGAACGCGACCTATACGATAAAGCTGACCAACGCTGGCACCGCCCCGATGACGGATGTTGAGGTGAGCGACACCTTTTCAACTTTTTTGGATATATCGAGCGCGAGGACAACCATAGGGACGGCATCGCTCAATAACACCACCCGCCGGGTGACGGTGGCGATAGATGTGCTGGCGCCGAAAGCGGAGGCGACGATCACGGTAGTGGCGAGGGTCAATACCAGCGCCACAACGAATACCACTGTTTCTAATGTTGCCACTGTGACCTACAAATTCGGTGGGAGCAATTTTTCCCGCAATTCAAATACCGTAAGCTTTCAAATCCTGGTTTCCTCGACCCTGCCCGGAACAGGAGGGGTAGAGCTAGATGCCCGGGATACCCCTGCCCGTCCCTATCTGCTGGCGTTCTTCAGTTCCACATTATTGCTCGGATTAGGGATATCCGCTTTTGTTTATTACCTTAAGAATCGACGTGGTCCATCTGAGTGGTCTGGTTGGGCTTTGAAGATGGGGTTGTTGCTCACCGTTGTGGCGGGGCTTTTTGCTGTTGCCGGGGTTGTGCTTTCCGGAATCGCGGCAGGGGTTGAAAATCGTCAGGTTTCTCTTCAGGCGCACACGGGGCAAACCTTGGAGAAATTTATTCCCGAATCTACCCATACGCCGGATAACCTCATCGTACCTGGGGTTTTGCTCCAGATTCCGGGTTCTGAACTGGATAAACTCCCTGACTTTCCAATACCCACCCCTACCATCCATCCGGAGATTGCTCAAGAAAACGAGATAGATATCTCTCCGGTTAACCGACTCATTGTCCCCGCCCTTGCGCTTGATACAGTGGTCAAATATGTACCCTATGACGGTTTGACCTGGATGATCGCCGGATTGCAGCAGGAGATTGCCTGGATGGGTGAAACATCCTGGCCAGGTCTGGGCAGCAATACCGCCCTGGCGGGACATGTTACCTTGCGGGATGGAAAAAATGGACCCTTCCGCGATCTGTCCGATTTGCGTTATGGCGATGCGATTTTTGTATATACTGAGAAAAACATCTACGAATATATGGTCGAAGACCTGGTTACAGTGGAACCCACGGATCTGTCGGTCGTTGAACCCACCAACGATCCTACTCTGACCCTGATCACCTGCACTGAATGGGACCCGTACACTGGCTTCTATACCAAGCGCCTGGTGGTTAAATCAAGCCTGGTGAGTTCCAAACCGATTACTCAGATTTCACAGGGAAATTGACCAGGTCTTAAACAAAACAAGGGGGAAATATCTCAACCACTCACTCTTTTGTGAGGGTTGATTGTTTTGGATACATATCAAAACCCAATGACCTTACAGGTTTGAAAGGTATTTGTCAGAAGTTTCTGACAGGTGTAACAGGATTCAGTCAGAAACGTTCATTAAGCAGTGAGACATTCTAAAGCGGTAGGCATTTATGATTTTTTAGGAGCGACGGGGTGAAAAAGACGACTATTCTCTTTGCCGATGACGATTTGGATTTACAACAGGCTGTTGGTTTAACCCTTGAAGCGGCTGGTTTCGAGGTGGTCTTTGCCGATAACGGTTTTCGGGCTTTAGAATTATTTAATTCACTCCCAATAGACCTGGTAATCCTGGATGTTGTGATGCCTGTCATCAATGGTTTGAGTGTCTGCAAGAAAATTCGCCAATCCTCGGAGATTC
>JBBIPD010000205.1:0-6160 GCA_037443025.1 Chloroflexota bacterium | reverse complement strand
GGAGTGCCGCCTAATCTCAAAGATCCACCCAAAGGATGCCGCTTTGCCGATCGTTGCAAGTACGTTCGACCCGAGTGCAGAGTGCGATCTATCGAGCTTCGTGAAGCCGAAGGCGACCGGGCTTACCGCTGCGTCCTTTCGGAAAGAGAACTCAGGAATTTATACAAGCAAGAGGCAGATGAAAATGTCCAGCGATAAAAATTTGATCCTGAGCGGAAGAGGGCTTACCAAAGTTTTTGGGTTTGGTCGCCATAAAACCATCGCCGTGGATCATGTGGATATTGATCTCTACGAGGGCGAGGTCGTCTCGATTGTGGGCGAATCGGGCAGCGGCAAAACCACATTGGCAAAGCTGCTTCTGGGATTGATCAATTTGACAGAAGGGGAGATTTACTTCCAGGGCAAAAAGCGCGATATCAGCACCCATAAGAAGAAGCAAGAATATTGGAAAAACATTCAGGCGATCTTCCAGGACCCATTCTCTTCATACAACATATTTCATAAGATTGATACGGTGTTGCTGGATTGTATCCGTATGCGGGGTGGGGGAAAACTGCCGCGTGAAAGAAAAATCGAAATGATGGCGGAGGCATGCAGCTTTGTCAACCTGAAGTATGATGAATTA
This sequence comes from Chloroflexota bacterium, assembly GCA_037443025.1. GTDB lineage: Bacteria > Chloroflexota > Anaerolineae > Anaerolineales > UBA4823 > JAQBDA01. The sequence goes on along the minus strand of JBBIPD010000205.1, from coordinate 5,535 downwards.
ACCAACAAATACCCCTTTGAGCTTTCCGGAGGGCAGATGCAGCGCTTGATGATTGCTCGCATCTTCCTGTTGAAACCCAAGATTCTGTTGGCAGACGAACCCACCTCGATGATTGACGCCTGCTCGCGGGCGACAAACCTGGATATGTTGATGAAATACCGTGACGAACTTGGGATGACCGTGATTTTCATCACCCATGATATTGGGCTGGCGTATTATGTCTCTGACAGTGTCTATATCATGGAGAAGGGAAAATTTGTTGAAAGCGGGACCGCCGATGAGGTGATCCTTCATCCAAAAGCCGCTTATACCCGGCGCTTGATCAGCGATGTTCCCAAAATCTATGAAGAATGGGATCTCTCAACCGTTACGTATCCCGCATAAGTTTGGTTTGAAGCGAATACTATGAAAATTCAACCCTTAACCGGCGCCTGGCAATTTTGCCAGGTTGGCGCAGAAACATGGCTGCCCGCAAATGTTCCGGGCAGCGTCCATACCGACTTGCTTGCCCTGGGACAAATCCCTGATCCGTTTGTCGCTGATAACGAACAACGCGTCCAATGGGTTGCCGAGTCCGATTGGGTCTACCGTCGCAGTTTTCGTTGCTCTCCAGATTTCTTTACGCAGGAAAAAATCTTTCTGATCTGCGAGGGATTGGATACGCTGGCTACAGTCGTCCTCAATGGGAACGAGCTGGGGCATACCAGTAACATGTTCCGCCAGTACGAATGGGAAGTCAAGTCATTTTTAGAGCCAGAAGGGGACAATGAGTTAATCATTGCCTTCTCTTCGCCGGTGAAATATGTGAAAGAAAAGCATGCCATTCGCCCTCTCCCTGGAGTCCCACAGGCGATCCCTGGCGGTCCCTATCTGCGTAAAGCGCCCTGCCAGTTTGGTTGGGATTGGGGTCCACAACTCCCGCCCATTGGCATTTGGAAGGATATTCGCCTGGAGGGGCGGAGTGAAGCCCGCCTGGCTGAAGTCCATTTGCGGCAGAATCACTCTCAGGGCAAAGTGATTGTCGAAGCGCGGACGGCTATCGAGCAGTGGGGTGAAGCACCCCTGTCTCTGGTTTTACGCATCACCTCTCCGAACGGTGAAATCGTAGAACAACGATTGGAAAACATAAAACAAAACCGGGTGATCTTATCCGCGCCGATTCCTGACCCTGAGCTTTGGTATCCAAATGGGTATGGAGGACAACCACTCTATCAGGTAAAAATATCCCTCTTTGAGACTGGTCGCTCCCTGGGACGGCTGTTAGATGAGAAGCGGTATCAGATTGGGCTCCGGACCATACAGTTGCGCCAGGAGCAGGATCAATGGGGGCGGTCGTTTGTCTTTGTGGTCAACGGCATTCCAATTTTATGTAAAGGCTCAAACTGGATTCCGGCTGATTCCTTCCCTACGCGTATTACCGATGATCGTTTGGAAGGTCTCATCCGATCTGCTGCGGAGACGCACCAGAATATGCTGCGCGTCTGGGGCGGCGGTTTTTATGAAGATGAGCGATTTTATGACCTTTGCGACCGATATGGGATCCTGGTCTGGCAGGAATTCATTTTCTCTTGCAGTATTTATCCCCTGAATGACCCGGAATTCCTGGAAAATATCAGGGAGGAAGTAAAGCAGAACATTCGCCGCCTCAGGCATCGCGCCAGCCTTGCGTTATGGTGTGGGAATAATGAAATGGAGTGGGGTTGGGTTGAATGGAATTGGGATCGTCCCGAATTCCAGGATTTGAAAACCGCCTATGACCAGTTCTTTCATCACACGTTGCCTGCCTGGTGCCAGGCGGAAGATCCCGACCATGCCTATTGGTCCAGCTCGCCCTCCTCCGGCACGCCATTTGTCGATCCAAACGGTCAACGCCAGGGGGATTCGCACTACTGGGATGTCTGGCATGGAAGAAAACCTTTTACTGCGTATCGAGACCAATATCCGCGCTTCATGAGCGAGTTTGGCTTCCAGGCGCTGCCGCCTCTTAAGACTATTCGCGCCTTCGCCGAGGAAACCGAGCTGAACATGACTTCATACATCATGGAGCAGCACCAGAAAAACGCCAGCGGAAATTCCCTGATTGTCGGGCAGATGCTGGACAGTTTTCGTCTGCCTGGGGATTTCGCCCCCCTGGTGTACCTGAGCATGGTTCTCCAGGCGGAGGGCATCCGTTACGGCGTGGAACATTGGCGGCGCCACCCGGAGCGGGTTGCGGGGATTCTGTACTGGCAGCTCAACGATTGCTGGCTTGTGGCTTCCTGGTCCAGCCTGGATTATTTTGGGCGTTGGAAGGCTTTGCACTACGCAGCGCGGCGTTTCTATTCACCCATCCTGCTCTCCATAGAGGACAAACCGCCGGAACAGAGGGTATATGTCTCCAATGACCGGCTCCAAGCCTGGCAGGGACATGTGAACTGGTCGTTGGAAACGCTCGAGGGTGAAGTGATTGCCGCCGGGGATGCGCCGGTGCAGGTTGCGCCGCAATCTGCGGCTCTGGTATGCAAGCTGGATTTTTCCACCCATGTTACCTATGACAACAAGCGCAGGCTGGTATTTATCGCTGAATTGTGGCATGGAGACCAGTTCATTGCGCGTCAAACCGCATATTTTGTCCCGGTCAAGCATTTGCTCTTGACCGATCCTGCGATTAAGGTGAACTTGCAAAGCAATAACGGGGAATTGATCGTCGAATTGACCTCGCGTTCATTGGGGTTGTTTGTAGAGGTGTCTCTGAACGGGGCTGATGTGGTCTTTAGCGATAACTATTTCGATTTACCTCCCGGACGATTGGTTCAAGTTCGTTGTCCTTTGCCCGACGGTTGGACATTGAGTCGGGCGCGAGACGAGATTCGCGTCTTTTCTCTCTATGATTCGTATTCACACTCACCCGGTTGATTCAAACATTGGGTCGTAGATAAACATACATTTAGGAAGGATAAGCCATGTCTCAAATAGTGGATTTGATTAAGAAAATGACCCTGGAAGAGAAAGCGGCGCTCTGCACCGGAGCAAGCCCTTGGGCTACCACACCTATCAAGCGTCTGGGCATTCCGGAGTTGACCTTTTCGGATGGACCGCATGGGGTGCGGCGCGTGGAGGACGTGAACGCTTTCATTGCGACGAGTTTTCCCGCCACTTGTTTTCCAACCGCCAGTTGTATGGCATCGTCCTGGAACCGGGATTTGATCTATCAAGTGGGAGAGGCGATTGCAGAAGAGTGCATCGCTTTGAAAGTGGATGTCATCCTTGGACCGGGAGTGAACATTAAGCGCACCCCTTTGTGTGGGCGCAATTTCGAGTATTTCTCCGAAGACCCCTATCTCGCGGGAGAAATGGCGGTCAGCTATATCAAAGGTGTACAAAGTAAAGGTGTAGGCGTTTCATTGAAGCATTACGCCGCCAACAACCAGGAATACCAGCGCTCCACGATCAGCGCCGAATTGGATGAACGGACTTTGCGCGAGATTTACCTGCCTGCTTTTGAGGCGGCGGTGAAAAAATCCCAACCCTGGACGGTCATGTGTTCTTACAACAAGATTAATGGAACGTACGCCTCAGAGAATCACAAGTTGCTAACCGAAATCCTCAAGGACGAGTGGGGTTTTGAAGGAGTTGTGGTATCCGATTGGGGCGCGGTGCACGACCGGGTGAAGGCTTTGAAAGCCGGTTTGGACCTGGAGATGCCCGGTCCCAGAGAGAGGCGAGTCCGGGCGGTGATTGACGCTGTACGTTCTGGCGAGCTGGATGAATCGGTTCTGGACGAGGCGGTTCGTAGAATTCTGCAGATTGTCTTTAAAGCAGCCGAAACCCAAAAAGGCGGTTCAATGGATATTGCCAACCACCATGCATTGGCGCGCCGGATGGCTGGGGAGGGCATGGTTTTGCTGAAAAACAACGGCGTTTTGCCTCTAAAGCAGCCCAGGCGCATCGCAGTCATTGGTCGCTCAGCCAAAGAAGCGTACTACCAGGGTGGGGGCAGCTCGCACATCAATCCAACGCGGGTTGATAACCCGTATGAAGAGTTGCAAAAAATCGCGGGGGATGCCGAGCTGAGTTTCGCTGAGGGTTATCCTCGAGATGAAAGTTTTGACCAGGCTCTGATTGATGAAGCTTGCGAGAACGCCCGTTTGGCGGAGGTCGCCTTGCTTTATATCTCCCTGCCTGCCACCAAAGAGTCGGAAGGGTACGATCGCTCTGATCTTGACCTGACGGCGCATCAGGTCGCGTTGATTAAAGCTGTCGCCGCTGTCCAGCCTGCTACTGTGGTCGTCCTGAATAATGGCGCGCCGGTGGTGATGAGCGAGTGGATTGATGACGTTGCTGCCGTCCTTGAAGCCTGGATGATGGGTCAGGCAGGAGCAGGGGCTATTGCGGATGTGTTGTTTGGCAGGCTCAATCCATCTGGAAAGCTGGCGGAAACCTTCCCGTTGAAGCTGAAAGATACCCCTGCCTATATCAACTATCCTGGAGAAAACGGGGCAGTGCGCTATGGGGAGGGGATATTCGTTGGATATCGGTATTATGATGCCAGAGAGATCCCGACGCTCTTCCCCTTCGGACACGGCTTGAGCTATACCACATTTGAATATCGAAACCCAAAGGTCTCCTCCCAGAGCTTTCGGGATGTGGATGGCGTGACCGTGTCTGTGGATGTGACCAACAGCGGCAAAATGGCGGGCAAGGAAGTGGTCCAGGTCTATGTCCATGACAAGAAATCAAAGTTAAACCGCCCACCCAAAGAGTTGAAGGGCTTTGCCAAAATTGACCTTCAGCCAGGTGAGACCAGGACGGTATCCATACCGCTCGATTTTCGCGCTTTCGCCTATTACCATCCGGCTTATAAACAATGGATCACCGAGGATGGGGAGTATGACATCCTGATTGGGGCATCCTCTGCAGATATTCGCGCTACCCTGACGGTGACACTGAAATCCACGATTGAGTTGCCCTGCATTTTACATCGCGAGTCGACCTTGCGCGAATGGATCGAAGACCGGCGCGGGATGAGCGTTCTGGCATCCCTCTATCAGCAAATGAGCGAGCAGATGCAGGCAAACTTCGGGGGAGAGGAAGGAAAGCAGACAGGGTTAGACCCAACCGGTTTCCTGATGGATACGCCTTTGGTGGATTTGTTCCACTTCCTGGGCGGTTCAATTCCAAAGTCGCCTGAAGAGATGGTAGATGAATTGCTTGCCCAGGTTCACAGTATTCCCTGAGGGGGTATTCGTCTGTAGATATGTAAAAGGTTCATTTTACAAACGAGATTTGATTCTGATGAATTTGCTGAGGTGCTGATGCGGTTTGGTTACTTTGACGATGAACGGCGCGAATACGTGATCACCCGTCCAGATACCCCTTTACCCTGGATTAATTATCTGGGGTGTGAGGACTATTTCGGGATAATCTCCAATACTGCCGGAGGTTACTCGTTCTATAAAGATGCGCGTTTGCAACGCATCACGCGTTATCGTTACAACAATGTCCCTCTGGATGCGGGCGGGCAACGGCGATGGGTGAGCGCGCGCGACCTGGCTG
>JBBIPD010000204.1:0-6198 GCA_037443025.1 Chloroflexota bacterium | reverse complement strand
GGATTTGATTACCGTCTTATCCGGTCAGGAACACCCTCTCGGGGCGCATATTATCATCTTTTACCGCGGCGAGATTGTCGCAGGGGAAATATCGCCGGGGGATGATGTGGATAAGGTAGATTTTTTCCCTCTCGATGCCCTTCCGCCTCTGGCGTTTAAGACCACCCAGGTCGTTATTGACCTGGTTCACTAAAAATCCTGCTCCCTTATCAGGGATATCCCTCCAATTACCTGGGTTTTAAAACTCCTCAGAGTCATCTTTGAGATATTTTACCTATCAATCTTGTTTGAAAGTCTGATTATTTCCCCCAATTTGACATATTTTAGTCAGTATGTGGTACACTTGCGCTAATTACCATCGGGGAATTGCAAATCCAAAACTAATCTTTTTTTTAATTATGGGAGAAGGGCACATGATAGGCAAGATACTTAAGCCAATTTATTCTCTGGGGATCTTGGTTTTGTTGATCAGCCTGGCGGCATGCGGCTCCGGCGGCGCCCAGCAAACCCAGGCGCCAGCGACCACTGCCGCCCCAATCGAGGTCACCCAGGCGCCAACCGCCACTCAACCGCCGCCCCCTACGGAGGAGCCACCCCCGACTCCTACCGAGGAAGTTGCCAGCGGGGCGGTCAATAAGTTACAGGATGTCAAGAGTGCGGTGATCCAAATCGAAGCTCAAGGCACTTTCATTGATCCTGAGGTCGGCGTGGTGTTGAACGGAGCCGGGCGCGGTTCCGGTTTCATTATTGACCCTTCCGGGATTGCCGTGACCAACAACCATGTCGTCACCGGGGCAGCCTTGCTCCGGGTATGGGTTGGCGGAGAATCGGAACCGCGCAACGCGAAGGTGTTGGGCGTTTCCGAATGTTCTGATTTGGCGGTGATTGATATCGAAGGGGACGGCTATCCGTACCTCGAGTGGTATCAGGGTCCGATTGATGTCGGCATGGAAATGTACGTCGCCGGTTTTCCGCTCGGAGATCCCGAGTATTCACTGACAAAAGGGATCATCTCCAAAGCAAAAGCTGACGGGGAGACCTCCTGGGCGTCGGTGGACTCGGTTTTGGAATACGACGCCACCACCAACCCGGGCAATTCGGGCGGCGCGGTGATCACTCCGGATGGTAAAGTCCTCGCAGTGCATTACGCTGGCGACGCCAGCGCCCGACAGGCGTTTGGAATCTCGCGGGATGTAGCCAGCAAGATTATCGATCAACTGAAGTCGGGCAACAGCGTCGATTCAATCGGTATCAACGGGCAGGCGGTTGCCACCGAGGACGGCTCGTTGACCGGTATTTGGGTTTCGTCTGTGCGCTCTGGCTCCCCGGCTGATAAGGCGGGGATTAAGGCGGCGGACGTGATTGTGATGATGGAAAACCTCGTCCTGGCGACAGATGGGACGATGTCGCAATATTGCGATATCCTGCGCAGCCATTCGCCGGGGGATACGCTGGGCATAGAGGTGGTGCGCTGGCCCACCGGAGAAATCCTCAGCGGTCAGCTCAACGGACGTGAGCTGGCGGTGACGGGCACCTTCGGCAGCTCGCAGGAAACCAGCAGCAGCGGCACAACCACCGGCAGCACCTATTACAACCCCGATGCCACCACATCTGGCGACACCTTCCTGGCGACCGAGTTCGACGATACCGAAGGCTGGTATGTGATCACCGTGCCAGAGACGGACAAATATGAAGCGACCTACCAGAACAGCCGGGTTTATATTCAGGTTGATCAGACCGATACGACAGTGTACATGGTCTATACCGATTTCGTGCCCGCTGATGTCCGGGTGGACACCAGTGCCGAAACTGTCTTCGGCACCAATCGCAACAACATCAGCCTTGTTTGCCGGGCAACCGATGCCGGATGGTACGAGTTTTCCATGAATAGCGGCGGCTTGTGGTTCATCTGGAAGTACGATAACGGTCAGTACACCGAGCTTGCCCGTGGCGCATCCAGGGCAATCAACATGCAAAAAGCGGCAAATGAACTGACCGCCACCTGTATCGGCACAGAGCTGACCTTTTACGTCAATCAGACCAAGATGGGCTCCGTGCGCGATAACCGCTTCAAGGATGCCGGTCAGGTGGGAGTATCGGTCAGCACGTTTGATATTCCCAATGTCGGAGTGGAATTCGACTGGTTCGTTGCCAGCGTTCCGTAAGTCTCATCCAGAGCTTTAAACAAGAGCCATCGAACAGATTCACAAGGTCTGTTCGATGGCTCTTTTTATGCTCATCGGGCTGTGGTAGAGCAGTTGCCCCCTGCCTTTACCCTCCTCATTGCTTGACGCTGAATTTTATCGAGTCCTCCGCCTGGTTACCCGCTTTATCCAGGGCGACCACGCGCAGGGTATGCTCGCCGGGCTGGCTGGTCCAGGCAATGGCGTATGGCGCCTGATAGCGCCTCTCCAGCAATTTTCCATCCAGATAAAATTCTACCGATCGAATCTCCAGGTTATCCTGCGCATCCGCCGCCAGGGTGATTTGCCCTGCGCGGGGGGCGCTTTCCTGACCCTCTATGGGGCTGGAGATTGAAACCTGAGGCGGGATATTGTCCACCGTGACTTGAATCAGAGCAATTTCTACCTGTTGGTCGTTTTGAACCACCTGAAGCTGTATCGTGTACAACCCATCCAATCCCTGGGTGTCCCAAACGCCCAGTTGTCCTTGTTCAACCGGTTGGCTTACATCATCCCCAATTTGCACCCAGGCGCGCGGGTTCAAGCCTTTGCCTGCCAGCAGGCGATAATAGGTAAAATCGTCGCTGTTTGCCCTGCCCTCCAGAGCGACCTGTCCCCTGACAACGGCGAACATGCCCGGCGTGGTAATTTGAACATGAGCAGTGGAGGCTGAACTGGGCGCCTGAATGACATCGTATTCGTTCGGGGGAATTGGTAATCCTGATTGGCGAGCCCATTCCTCGGCTTCAGGGGGGACAATCAGATAGACCCTCTCCTCAATCAAGTCCGGCGGGGTCAGGGCGGTTGCCAGACGACCGGTCACCCGATTGACCTGTACCACCCGATAGAGCGTATCGGTCTGAGTTGGTTCTGTACCGGTCAGAAAGACCTCGTTGACCAGGGTGGGACAATCCTCCGAAGGGAGCAAGCCGGATGGGTCGCATACACTGATGCGACTGACGCCCGCTGGCATGTTCCAATCCAGGGAGGGACGATTGCGCTGGGTGTATTGCATCACGGCGTACCAGAGTCCGGCGGCTTGCCTGGAAAAATTGGGGATTTGCGTCTGGGGATTTTCCAGGCTGAGATGGACGCCCACGAGGATTTCTGGGGTATAGCCGATGACCCAGGTTGAGCCTCCATCCAGAGTCTGCCCGATTTTCGCCGCCGCTGGACGACCGATTTCGAGGGGGTTGGGATGACCCAGGCTGGACCAACGAGCGGTTTCATCGCTCAGGACATCGGTCACCAGGTACGCCAGTTGCGGGTTGATGACGGGGCGCCGGGTGAATAACTGAGCCTGGGATGGATCTCCTCGTCCCTGCCAGGGTCTCCCCAGATAGTCTGTAAGGCTGAGGATTGCCACCGGTTGTAGTTTTTCCTGGTCCTGCGTTCCGTTAAGGGTTCCTGACCGCTCGCCCACCAGTATGCCCTGATTGGCAAACACCCCATATGCCTGGCAGATTTCAATCAATGAAGTTCTTATCTGCTCGAAAAAGTCGCGACTGGTTTGCGGCGCGATTTCACCCGGAGAGAAGCCGAACTGTTGAAGCGTTTTTTGGATATTTTCCCCTCCGACCTGCTTGATGACTTGATTTGCCGGCGTCAGGTAATCGTTGATCATTGCCATTCGCAGGCGTATAGGACCATGATATTTTTGATCGAAGTTGGTGACGCCCGTCGCGTCCGGGATATCCCAAAGCATTGTCGCGGGGCTTAAGCCGCGGGTAAAAGCGGTCAGGTAAAGGAACGGGGAGAGGGCAGTACCGGCAGGCTGATCTGCCGGGAGCGCTGCTTCATCGCCAACCAGCGCATGGATTTGACCCTGGAGAGGATCATAAACCATGACCGCAGCCCTTAATCCTTGCAGCTCGTCCCCGGTTTGGAGGGGGATGGTGGGGAGCAGACGGGCAGCCAGACATTCGCTTCCATCCGCTGCTCGGAGTTCTTCGAGGTTGCCCCTCAGGCGAGAGATTTGAGTGGCGACTGTGCAACCAGCCTGCATTTGTAAATCATAGTCCAGGCTGGTGATGAGGCGATACCCGCCGCGCTCCAACTGCTCAAGGTTGTAGCGGGAGGCAAGCTGCCCCAATATCAGGCGGATAAAGGTTGGGGCGGGGTTGTTTGGGGCAGGCGCCGGGGGTTGAAATTCCAGGCTTTCCGCCTCTGCGTGTAAGGCTTGTTCGGCACTGATCACCCCCTGCGCCAGCATGGTATGCAGGACAGCCCGTTGACGCTCAATGCTGACCGATGGGGTATCGTGGCGGTTAAGAGCCGGCGCCTGGGCAATAGCCGCCAGCCTCGCCGCTTCTGCCAGGGTCAGGTTTGCGGCTGGCTTCCCAAAATAAACCCGGGAGGCTGCGTCTGCGCCGAACGCCAGACGACCATAATTTGCGGAGTTGAGGTACCAGGTCAGGACGCGTTCCCGACCATAATGGGCTGTAATCTGGGCTGCCAGCAGGCGTTCTCGGATTGCCCGCCGCCAACCAGGGGGTTCATCCCACAGTAACAGGTCCGAAACCAGGCGCATCGCCAGAGTTGGGCTGGAATCTTCCAGGGGTTTATTCAGGTGAAACCCGGGGTGAACCCAAAAATCAGGGTCGGCGGTTGCCAGGGTGGCGCTGATCAGGACGGTGGGAAGGTAGTTGGGTTGAGAACGGTCCAGGGTGAGATATTCCCTCTCCTGGGCGGCAGGATTTTCAAACGAGAACAGGAGATGTTCTCCGCTTCGGTCATAGATGCGGGTCGGTTGGAGGAGCAGCCCCTCAGGCGGTTCGAGCAGACTGGGCAGGGCGTCCAGGGAGGGCAGGTTTCGGGTCAGGTCAACATAGAGAAAACCCAGTACCAGTCCTGACAGGGCGATCAACAGGCTGAGCAGGGTGGCGCAGCCAAGCCCCATTTTCCCCCAGGGACTGCGTCGGGCTTGGTATTCTCTTCTGTGACGGGTTTGCAAGATATCCGGAACTTCCGGCATGACGGGTTTTTCTCTATTGATGACTGAGGCGAATTAACCTGAGAGTGCAAGAATTAATCCAGCTTAGGCTTTATCAACCTTTCCACTTCCTGCAATAACTCTTTTGCAGACTGAAGGGTGCCCTGACTGACCCCCCCAAACATTTGAGCCAGTTCCAGGGTGCGCGCTTCGCCCTCCAATCGTCGGACCTGGGTGGTGGTCCGTTCTCCCCGCACTTCTTTTTCGACATGGAAATGAATCTCGCCAAACGCCGCCAGTTGGGGCAGGTGAGTGACGCAAAGCACCTGGTGCTGGCGAGCCAAGCCCCACAACTTCTGACCCACAATCGTACCGACGCGTCCGCCAATTCCCTGGTCAATCTCATCGAATATCAGGGTAGGCACTTCGTCGGCGCTGGCAAGGACATGCTTGAGGGCGAGCATCAACCGGGATGTTTCGCCCCCCGAAGCGATTTTGGCTAATGGCTTTAACCCCTCGCCCGGATTGGGGGCGATGAGGAATTCGATTTTTTCCAGACCGTGAGAGTCAAAAGCCACCCGCCGACCATCCTCCAGAGGCACGCCATTTTCATCGGGTTGTTGCTGAAAGTCCACCTCAAAACGGGTATGGGACATCTGTAAATCGTCCAATTCTGCCTCGACCATCCTGCCCAGTTCATTGGATTGTGCCCGCCTTTTTTGCGAGAGGGCATGCCCCTCTTTTCCAAGGCGGGTCAAGAGCGCTTTCTCTTCGTTTTCCAACTCCTGAATGCGCTCGCCCGCATGGGTAATATTCTCCAACTGATGGCGAGATTTTTGGGCGTATTCATGGATGGCTGGGATGCTCTCCCCATACTTGCGTTTGAGGTTGTGAATCAACCCTAATCGTTCCTCCACCTGATTCAGACGCCGCGGGTTGAATTCAATCCCCTCGCGGTAGCTGTTCAGGGCGCGGGACAAATCGGACAGATTGACCAGGATGTTTTCGATTTGGTCGCTCAACTCCGATACGGATGGGTCCAGGCGGGATAGGCTGGTCAATGCATGCGCGACCTGACCGATC
>JBBIPD010000203.1:0-6213 GCA_037443025.1 Chloroflexota bacterium | reverse complement strand
ACTGACTGGGTAAGAGTAGAGACCGACGAAGCTGGCGGGGTCAGAGATCGGCGCGCCCCAATAATCCGTGATGCGCCATTTGATGGGGATGGTCTGCCCTGCTTTGGCTTCGTTCACTTCATTGTTATTTACGGGTTCGAAGAAACCTTTAAAATCATAATCAACGATGAATGGATGGCAAGTGTTGTCCCCGACATTGGCAGGAATAAAGGCATCTGTGCCGCGCACACAGGCGACATTTTCGCCGATTTGAGTCGCGTCGAAATTCGCATAGACTTCTTCGATGAAATCCGGGTCATACCAAGCGCCATCCAGCGGGAGCATGAACGCGTAATCGCTTTGATTGAGGTTGAACTCTGCGTAAGCAATTAGGGATTTATCGGTGGTGCTGTCGTCAATCACAGCATTGATGGAGTAAGGACCATTCAGATAGATGGGGTAAGGTCCAACCTGCAGATCACGCGCTACTGGACCCTCATCATCGTAATGTCCTATAGAAATCTGGATGTAGTTACTTAAACCCCCCACCTGCTTGGTGGAGAGCACAATATCACCTTCCAGGGTGAAGCCATCGGTCACCTCCAACCCCGTGATGTTAAAAGTTAATTCCCCGGAAGTGTTTGGAGTGAGAACTGCAAACTCGCCGATTGAGATATCGTTCAAAGTGACATTGTTGAACGCCAGAGTAGTTCCGTTGCCCCTTTTCACCACATCCAGCCGGAAATAGTTCAGGATACCTGGGTCTGTAATCGCGGCGGTTTGTGTCTTTGTGCCGGATGAATTCGATACGGTGACGCTGAGCCAACCCGACGCATAATCAATTGTGATATGGTTGGTCGTCTTCCAGGTAATGTCTAAATTAGGCGTCCCATTGGGATAACCATCTAAGCCCAGGAAGACTTCTTTGTTTGTCCCTGAGCTGGTAAAGTTTGCGAATTGAACCGCAGTCTTGATCACGGCATTCTCTTCGTAGCCCGAGGTAACCACCGGTTCGCCGGTATCTGCCAACGCCGCAGCCAGCGGGACCAGGACCAAAACCAGCATGACCAGCAGGCTGATGTTTTTAAATGTCTTGTTCATCGAATATGCCTCCTCATATAATCTCTGAAATTGGATGACTGAATCAAATCTTGCGCCGGTTTCGTTGATATGCACCTCCCTGGTTGATAATTAAATAGAGAGGAACCGGTTGCAGGAACAGGTAGTTCACGCCCTGCCAGATGCGGGCGATCAGACGGGTGTATCTTCGCTGGCGTACAGTGCGCATGGCATCACTCCCCTCGCCGGACAGGATGATCAACCTTGATCGTTTCCTATTATCCGGGCTTGCCATGATAGGAGTGTGATATAGGCGTGAATTCTGCGTGAAAATGCTGACTTTTTTCATTAATCTTCACACAAATTGCCGCTGGCGCGCTACAATGCGCTCAATCCACCGAAGCATCGCGGCGGCGCAGTGCGTCCTCGCCGGTTTCGGCTATCCCATCCCCAATCTCAAAAGGAGAATGCCATGAAAACCTTCCTGTTTCGCCTGTTGGTCGTGTGTTTCTTGATGGCGCTGCTGCCGGGCGCCGCCTTTGTGGGCGGCGGGGAAAGCCCGGCGTCGCCTGAGCGCGTGGAAGCCGGCAAGGTGCTGGACTTTCGGGCGGAGACGCCCCACCCCGCCCTGGACGGCTGGACGGAGACCTACAGCTTCCCCGGCGCCGCCTTCATCCGCCTCCACTTCAAGGGCTTTCACCTGGCAGATGGCGATAAGCTGACCGTCTCCAGCCCGGACGGCGCGCAAGCCTGGGAATATACCGGCAAGGGCGCCAACCAGAACGGCGATTTCTGGTCGTTTGCCATCAACGGAGAGCAGGTGACCCTCAGCCTGGCGGCGCCTTCCGGCAAGTCTTACGGCTTCCGCGTGGTGGAAGTGGGCTACGGCACCCTCCCGCTGGAAGTCAGCCTGCCCGCCCCGGCGATCGTGGTGGGCTCGGACGGGCGCGAGGACATCGCCTGCCACCTGGACGACCCGGTGATCGTCAATGCCCAAAAGCCCGTGGCGCGGCTGCTGTTCACCGTCAGGCGCACCCAGTACCTGTGCACGGGTGAGCTGATCCGCGGCGCCAACCCCAACACGCTCATCACCAACGCCCACTGCATCGACAACCAGACCGTCACCAGCACCCTGGAGGCGCGCTTCAACTACCAGTACACCACCTGCGGCGGCGACATCCTGGAAGCCACCACCAGCTTCGCCGGCGGCACCTGGCTCAAGACCAACGCCGAGCGTTACAGCCGCAAAAAGCCCACCACCACCGGACTGGATTACACCCTGCTCACCCTGCAAGGCTCGCCCGAGACGATCTTCGGTGAGCTGATTCCCACCACCGCCGCATACCCCGTGGGCACGCCGATGAACTTCATCCAGCACCCGGCGGGGCTGCCCAAGCAGATTGGTTACTGGGAAGACGCCGAGCACACAGTGCGCTGCAAGATCGACACGCTCAACATGACCTACGGCTCCTCTTACCCCAACAGCCAGACGGGCTACGGCTGCGACAGCGAGGGCGGCTCATCCGGCTCTGCCATCACCCGCGCCAGCGACGGCAAGGTCATCGCCCTGCACCACTACGGCGGGGTGACCAGTACGCTGAACTCCGGCACGATGATGTCGTTCATCTGCGCCAACGCCGGCAGCCTGCTGATTTGCGACGGGAATTGATGTGCATATTTGTAGAGACGCCCCCGCCGGGGCGTCTCTAGGGTAATTGTAAAATTCGTCTAATTCGCCTAATTCGCGGCAAAGAACTGAAAGGACTTGCAGTCGTTAAACGACTGTAAGTCCTGTGCGCGCCTGTACGAAGGGCAGGATTCTATCCTGCCTTACGGCGTCGAATGAATTTGACGCCTGATATATAAAACGCGCTGAAGCGCGTTGGCGGTGATGCCCCAACCCGTTTCAACGGGCAAGGGTTGGGCTTCGCCTCGTTCTGCGAGCGGTTGCCCAACCCAGTGTTGGGTTTCGTTGCACTCAACCCAACCTACGAGGTGGTGAATAAAATATAAAAGCTCTGCGCTCTCAGCGTCTCAGCGGTGAATAGAGCACGTATGTTGCGTTTCGTTGCACTCAACCCTCAGATACACAACCTCATCTTGCCACGAATTGCACGAATTTCACGAATGTTCCCATAGCGTTAACGCTTTGTGCGCCTGATAAACTCTGCGTACTCTGCGTCTCTGCGGTGAGAAAAATACAAAAACTCTGCGTGCTCTGCGACTCAGCGGTGAGAAAAATATAAAAACCCTGCGTACTCTGCGACTCTGCGGTGCTGATTAATCCACTGGCGCCAGATGCGCCGTAAAGTGGCGCAGCACGGGCGGCGCCCAGACCAGGCGCATGCCCTTCAGGGTGCGCCGCTTCTCGTAGATGCGGATGACGCTCTCCGCCACCAGGCGCATGTGATTGTCGGTATAGACCCGGCGGGGGATGGCTAGCCGCACCACCTCCAGCGGGGAGTATTTGATTTCGCCGGTGTCCGGGTTCTCCGAGCCGAAAGCCAGTTGCCCCAAGCCCACCCCGCGCGTGCCCGAATCCAGGTACAGGGCGGCGGTGAACGCCTCAGCGGGGAACTGCTCCTGGGGGATGTGCGGCAGGAAGCGCTTCATGTCCAGCATCACGCAGTGCCCGCCGATGGGCTGCAGGATAGGCACGCCCGCCCCCAGCAGCAGCTCGCCCAAAAAGCGCACCTGACGGAATCGGTTCTCCATGTAGTTCTGGTCGAGCACCTCGGTCAGACCGATGGCGAGCGCCTCCAGGTCGCGCCCCGCCATCCCGCCGTAGGTGAGAAACCCCTCGAGCAGGATGAGGTACTGCTGCGCCTTGCGGAAGGTCGCCTCATCGGTGAGCGCCAGAAAGCCGCCGATGTTGACCAGCCCGTCTTTTTTGGAGGACATGGTGCAGCCGTCCGCCAGGGAGAACATCTGGCGGGCGATTTCCTTGATGGAAAATTTCGCATAGCCAGGCTCACGCTGCTGGATGAAGTAGGCGTTCTCGGCGAAGCGCGCCGCGTCCAAGTAGAAGGGCAAGCCGTATTTATCCGCCACCGCCCGCACCTGGCGCAGGTTCTCCATCGAGACCGGCTGACCGGCGTTGTTGTTGCAGGTGACTGTGACCAGAATCATGCCCACCTGCTCCCGCCCGTGGCGCTGGATGTACGCCTCCAATTTGTCAATATCCACATTGCCTTTGAAGGGATGTTCCACCTCGGGTTGTAAGCCCCTGTCGCTGATGAGGTTGACCGGCAGACCGCCTTTGTGTTCGACGTGGGCGTGGGTGGTGTCGAAGAGCATGTTGGAGAGCGCCGCCAGACCGGGGCGAAGGTGAATCATGGTGAGGATGTTCTCCGCCGGGCGCCCCTGGTGGGTGGGGATGACATATTGATAGCCGGTGATGTCTTTGATGGTCGCTTCCAGGTGGTACCAGTTGCGGCAGCCGGCGTAGGACTCGTCTCCGGTCATTAAACCCGCCCACTGGTAGTGGCTCATGGCGGAAGTGCCGGAGTCGGTCAGCAAATCCACGAAGACATCCTCGGAGGGGATGGCGAAGATGTTGTAGTGCGCTTTTTCCAGCGCCGCCTGGCGCTCGGCGGGGGTGGTGATTTTGAGCGGTTCGACGACTTTGATGCGGTAGGGTTCAGCGGGGAAGGTCATACTGGGCAGGCTCCGGGGAATGAGGGTATAATTGAATTATATACGCGAAAGCGCCTTGCGGCAGCGTAGGTTGGGTTGAGTGCAACGAAACCCAACCTACGGGCTACCCCCTCGCCGGAGGTCTTTCCTCGGCGGGCATCAGCAGCAAGAACAGCACGAAGAAGGTCGCGGTGAGGAGAGCCGATATCCAGATGAAGACGCTGCTCAAGCCCGAGGTGACCGTCAGGAAGACGATGACGAGCGTGGGCAGGGCGTTATCAACCAGCCCGGCTTTGATGATCGCCGCGTTGCGCAGGGGGTCGCGGTAGGCGAACCAGTAGGCAACCCCCCAGGCGGTCGCCGCGCCGCCGAAGAGCCTCAGGTAGATGGGGTCTTCGGGGATGGGTATCCCCAAAAGGGCGAGCAGGGAGAGCGGCGCGAGCAGGGCGGGCAATCCCCAAACGAGAATCGTAATCAGGGTCTTGACGAACAGGACCCGTCGCAGCCAGATGAGTTTGCTTTCGGTTGTCATCAGACAGGCTCCTTTCTCAGCAGTCGGCTTCATCCCTAGGCGAGGCTTTATTATCGAGGGTTTTACGGGCGATGTCCCGCGAAGCGGTCTCGCTCTTCTTCGGCGCGCTCAGGGTCGTCGAAGCGCATCCACCAATCAATCAGGGTCATTTGACAGCGCAGGACCGCCTTCCCCAGGAACGGGACTTTCAGCAAGCGGCGGTGCGGTCTGCCCAAAATCAGAGCGAGCCACAGCAAGCCGACGCCGAAGATTGCCATCTGCATTTCGGGTCTGAACGACCACCCCAGTCCAATCCCTCAGGAGGCGAGCCAGGACCCACCAGAATAAGGCGAGGGGACTCAGGACAAAGGCGCAGAGGTGAATCAACGCCAGCATCCCGACGGCTTTTTGACGGGCGCGTGAGGCGGATTTTTCCAGGCGCAGGCGAATCCCTTCCAGGGCGGCGCCAATCCACCATTGGGGCAGCGCATACCACCACAGCCCGGTGAGCATGCTGAGCGCAATCGAAAAACCCAGCACCCATTGGAACGTTTCCGGCGGGAAGGGGTTGCCTTGGGGAGAAATCAGACCCACGCCCACAGCCAGGGTGAGGCTGAAGGGTAAGCCAAAGGTAACCCCGGCAATCACCCAGGCGAACAAGACCAGATAACCCACAAGAATCCGCTTGGACAGGACGAGCATGGTCACCCCTTGGCTTCATTTTTCTTGAAAATCTACATCGGCAAGATGGTCGCCGTAGCAGCGGCTCATCAATCAGGCGAGGTGGCTTTTCTCGAAGTCAAAATCAGCGATTATCCAACCTGATCCTGCCACAATGGGCGATGATTTATGCCTCTTTTCAATCGCTCCGCGCCCCTGCACGCCTCGCTCTGCGGCGGGATGATTGATCGGGTTCAGGGGCGAGGGGAGGGCAACTCTATTAACATCGGAATCATCAAATGTATTCTTAACTATCGTTCCGGACAATCGGATCAAAACAGGGTAAAATACGATTGCCGGAGGAACCA
>JBBIPD010000202.1:1008-6213 GCA_037443025.1 Chloroflexota bacterium | reverse complement strand
GGGTTTCGACAACCGACACCCGGCTCATCCGCCGCATTGTACGCGACGCCCGTGAGCGCGGCTACAACGCCCAGACCACCATCGCCCATTGGGAATCGGTGCGTCGGGGCGAGAAACGCTATATCTTCCCCTACCAGGAAAACGCCAATGTCATGTTCAATTCGGCGTTAGCCTACGAACTTTCTGTGCTTAAACCCCTGGCTGAGCCGCTCCTCCGACAGGTGCCCTACGGCACCGCTGAACACATCGAAGCAAAACGCCTCCTGGCTTTTCTCGAATGGTTTTTGCCCGTGGAAGGCGCTCCCATTCCAGATAATTCCATCATCCGCGAATTCATCGGAAATTCAATCCTCAAAGACTTCAAATTGTGGCATAATCATCATACCTGATATTACCCCCTCTCCAGGAAACGGTGTATGCCAGAAGACAAAATCATGCGCACGGTGCGCTGCCGCAATGATCAAAGGCTTGGCACCCTTGGGCACCTGCTTATCGCCATCGCCGAGCAGGGGGGCGATATTGGCGAGATTCGCCTGATTCAGGAGACCCACGAGTCGGTCATCCGCGATATCACCATCTACCTCGATAACGAAGAGCAATTAGAGTCGGTGCTACAGGCAATCCGAGACAACCCCGGCACACGCCTTCTGGCTGTTCGGGATGAAGTCCTCGAACTGCACCAAAAGGGTAAGATCGCCATCCGCAGTCGCTACACCATTGATTCTCTCCCCATCCTGCGCCGAGTCTACACGCCGGGCGTCGCCAGCGTGTGCATGAAAATCGCCGCCGATCCTTCCCTGGCTCGCCAATATACCGCCATCAGCCATCTGGTCGCCATTGTAACCGATGGCAGCGCCGTCCTGGGGTTGGGCGATATCGGTCCAGTGGCAGGCATGCCCGTCATGGAAGGCAAGGCGATGTTGATGGAGACCCTCGTCGGTCTCTCTGGAGTGCCAATTCTGCTCGCTTCCAAAGATGTGAACGTCATCGTTGAAACCGTCGCCGCCATTGCCCCCACCTTTGCCGCCATCCAGCTTGAAGATATCTCTGCACCGCGTTGCTTTGAGATTGAACAACGCCTGATAGATCGTCTCCAGATGCCGGTGATGCACGATGACCAGCACGGCACGGCGGTTGTGACTACCGCCGCCCTGACCAACGCCTGTCGTAAGACCGGTATTGACCTGCATCGGGCTGTCATCGGGCAAATTGGTTTAGGTGCTGCGGGCAACGCCATCGCCCGCATGTTAATGAAGCTGACCGGCAACCCCATCCTCGGGGCTGACCTGAACGAAGAAGCCTTGCAGCGTTTTCACAGCCAGGGCGGATTGCCATCCACTCTGAGCCAGATCATGGCAGAAGCGGATATTGTCATCGCCACCACCGGCGCGCCAGGTCTGATCAAACCCGACATGGTGCGCGAAGGTCAGATCATCCTGGCGCTCTCCAATCCTGTGCCGGAGATAGAGCCGGAGATTGCCATGGCGGCTGGAGCCGCCTTTGCCGCGGATGGCAAACTGGTGAACAATGTCCTCGGTTTTCCAGGCATCCTGCGCGGCGCAGCCGATTCGATGGCGACCCGCATCTCCTACCAGATGTACCTGGCAGCCGCTCATACGATCGCCGAGGTCACCCCCGCCGATGAACTCGTCCCTAATCCTTTAGACAAGAAAGTCCATCAAGCTGTAGCCCGCGCTGTAGCCCGCAAAGCGATTGAGCAGGGGTTGGCGCAGGCGGATTTCGTCCCCTACGCAGAGGATTGATCGGGTAACCTAAATTCTATCTGTTGGGGAAACATCCCGACTGGCAAAGGAGAATGCCGCATATGAAAACCACTCGTCCCATCCTCATCGTTGCAATTATCATCCTCTCGCTGACCCTGGTCGGCGTCGCCCTGGCAGCCGCCAACCGAAGCGCGCCTGCCCAAAGCGGTCGCGCGCTTCAGATGCCCGACTTCACTCCCGAGGGAGAAGGTCCCTGGGTGGTGCGCGCCTACTATGATGACCCGGTCATCATCGCCCAGGTCGCGGCGCGCATTGAACCCTGGGAAGTCAACCGGAAGCTAAACTATATCGTCCTCGAAGTCAATAAAGAAGAATTCCTCTGGCTGGAATGGCTCGGTTTCCGGGTTGAGGTGGACGCCGAACTGACCAAGATGATGCAACAACCCCCTGTCGCCCTGCCCGGACAGGTCAACGGCATCCCCGGCTATCCCTGCTACCGCACCGTCGAGGAGACCTTTGCCACCGCCCAGGCAATCGTCGCCGCTCATCCAGACCTGGCAAGCTGGATAGACATCGGCGATTCCTGGGAGAAGACCATGGCGGGCGGTTTGCCCGGCTACGACATGATGGTGCTGCGCCTGACCAATTCCAATATCCCCGGTCCCAAGCCAAAATTCTTCGCCATGAGCGCCATCCATGCCCGCGAGTACACCACCGCCGAACTGGCGACCCGCTTCGCCGAATATCTGGTCAACAACTACAACGTTGACCCCGATGTCACCTGGTTGTTGGACTACAACGAGATTCACCTGCTGCTCCAATCCAACCCTGACGGGCGAAAGAAAGCAGAGACCGGGGTTTTATGGCGCAAGAACACCGACAACGACGATGGCTGCACGATTCCCAGCGATTGGGGCACCGATCTCAATCGCAACTTCCAGTTCCAGTGGGGTTGCTGCGGCGGCTCGAGCGGGAGTCCATGCGCAGAGACCTACCGCGGACCCAGCGCCGCCTCCGAGCCTGAAGTCCAAGCCGTCCAAAATTACATCTCGGCAGAATTCCCCGACCAGCGCCCTCCGGAACTATCCGCCCCAGCGCCAATCACCGCCACCGGCGTTTTCCTGGACATCCACAGCTACAGCCAGTTGGTCCTCTGGCCCTGGGTCTTCACCAGCACCCCTACCGGCAACGGCACAGCCTTTCAAACCCTGGGGCGCAAGTTTGCTTACTTTAACGGTTATGAGCCAGACCAGTCCATTTACCTGTATCCCACCGACGGCACCACCGACGACTTTGCCTACGGCGAGTTAGGGCTGGCGGCGTACACCTTTGAGTTGGGCACCTCCTTCTTCCAGGATTGCGCCACATTTGAAAACATCATTTATCCCGAAAACCTCCCGGCTTTGATTTACGCTGCCAAAGTCTCCCGCACCCCATATATGACCCCGGCTGGACCAGATTCGCTCAATGTGGCTGTCAGTCCGGCTGGCGTTCCAATCGGTGATCCAACGCTCCTCAGCGCAACTGCAGACGATACCCGTTATTTCGATACGGTTGGCAGCGAGCCGACCCAGAACATCGCCGCCGCTGAGTACTATATCGATGTCCCTCCCTGGTCCACAAACCCGGCGCCGGTTGCCTACCCGATGAGCCCCGCTGACGGCGCTTTCGATGAAAAAGTGGAAGACCTGGTTGCCACCCTCGACACCAGCTCTCTCAGCCAGGGGCGTCATATCATCTTCGTTCGCAGCCAGGATATCAGCGGCAATTGGGGCGCTGTCAGCGCAGCCTTCGTGTACGTTCTCGACCCAGAGGTATCGCCGGTCATCGAGGGCTACGTGCGCGATGTGGGCGACAACTCGCCCTTACTCGCCACGGTCAACGCCGGCGTTTTTGCAACCGTCAGCGACCCCGCCACCGGATATTACGCCATGATGGTCATCAGCGGCACATACGACATGAGCGCCATCGCCGAGGGGCATCATCCTGCCACGGCGGACAATGTCCAGGCGTTCGATTATCAGACAGTGCACCAGGATTTTAATCTCGAGCCGGTCTGCGCCATCTTCAGCGACGATGTCGAGAGCGGCAATCAGGGCTGGACTGCCCAGGCGCCCTGGGGGATCACCACCAACAAATACCACAGCCCCACCCACTCCTGGACGGACAGCCCAGCCGGGCAGTATTCCAACAATCAGAATATCTCCCTGACCTCTCAGACGTTCGATCTCAGCAGTGCCACCGGAGTCAGCCTCAATTTCTGGCATACCTACGCAACCGAGTCCGGTTGGGATTTCGGTTACGTCGAGTACTCCCTCAATGGCGGATCCTGGACAACCGTCGCATCCTATACCGGCTCGCAACCCGACTGGGAGGAAGTGAATATCCCCCTGCCCGCCCTGGCTGGACAATCCAACGTCCGCATCCGCTTCCGTTTCTTCTCCGATCAGAGCATCACCAATGACGGCTGGTATCTGGACGACATTCAGCTCTTGAGCAGCGGCTCTGGCTGCATCACCCCCATCCCTCCCACCGCCGATTTCATCACCAACGCCCCCGTCCTCCCTGGCGAGCCGGTGCGCTTTACCAACATGACCCTCGGCACTCAACCCTTGAGCTACTTCTGGGACTTCGGCGATGGTCAGGGCACCTCGACCCAGAGCGACCCGATTTACACCTATACCGCAGCCGACTCATACCTGGTCACCCTGACCGCCACCAACAGCCTGGGCAGCGATTCGGTCACCCACCTGGTCGTCGTCCAGCCCTGCACCCAGATTGACGCCATCACGCTGACCCTGCAAACCACCGGGACGCTTCTCCTTGGTCAGCCAATTGACCTTCTTGCCGATATCTCCCCGGACGACGCTACAAAACCCTATCAATATACCGTAGACTATGGCGACGGAGCCCAGGACTCAGGCTTTGGAACACTTGACCCACTGCCTCTCTCCCACACCTACAACCTGCCCGGCGAGTTCTCCATCCAGTTCTCAGCCACGAACTGCCCCGCGACCGATCCGGTTACGGATACTCTATCGCTGAATATCACCGCCGAAGAGGGTATAGCCCTGTCGCCCGCCTCTGCCCAGGCAACAGGACTCCCGGGCGAGGTCGTCACCTACACCCTGCGGGTCACCAACACCCTGCCGTTGACCAACTCCATCAACCTCGACCTCAGCGACGAAACCTGGGTCAGCCAGGTCTCCACCACCACGGTTGGTCCGCTGGGACCAGGCGAGGGTCAGGATTTCATTGTGACCGTCAATGTGCCTGAAACCGCTTCAGGCGGGGATAGCGACACCGTCCTGGTCACCGCTTCATCGGTCTTTCCTGGGATTATCCCGGCGAATGCCAGCCTGACCACCAGCGCAGGAAATGTGTATGGGCTGGCTTTGACAGATCGGAAGAGCGCGCGTCAGGGCAGAAGTGACCTGATGAGAGCGGGTATGCTGTCTTATGCGAGAAAAGTAAACCCGGG
>JBBIPD010000202.1:0-998 GCA_037443025.1 Chloroflexota bacterium | reverse complement strand
CAGACCGGTCTTCCAGGCGCAATCCTCGCCTATACCCTGGCGTTAACGAACACCGGAAACACCACAGATACGTTTTCCATCAACGTCAGCAGCCAATACTCGATAACCTTTGCAGTCCAGCCCGGCGCCGCCTATCAGGGAGACTCGATAACCCTTGGGCGCGGTCAGATGGCGGTCATCTCAGCCCTGGTGGCGATCCCTGCCTCCGCTCAGAGCGGCGACTCGAACACTGCCACGCTGATTTTCGCCTCCAGTCATGATCCCCTCGTCGCCGAGGAAGCCAGCCTGACCACCCGGGTTATCCAATATCAGGTGATGCTTCCGCTGATACCGGCGCAGGGACAATAAACGCATTTTAGAGACCGTAAGAGAGGTGCGCCATGAGTATCAAACAATCACCTCAAACCGTGCGTGAACAGCGCCGTAAAACTCGCTCTGCCCAGCGGCGAAACACGCTGATCGTCTTAGCCGTTCTCATTTTGATTGCGGCTGCTCTCCTGGCTTTCTTCGTCTTCCGGGATCGCCTTTTCGCAGCTCAGTCCTCTAATCCGGCTCTCCCCGTCCCCGGCGTGAATACCATCAGCACCGAATCCGGGCTGCAATATCAGGAGATAAAAGTCGGCAGCGGACCCGCCGCAAGCGCCGGAAATACGGTCTCCGTCCATTACACCGGCTGGCTGGAGGACGGCACCAAGTTCGACTCATCCCGCGATCGCAACGCGCCTTTCGAGTTCACCCTGGGGCGCGGCAGCGTCATCAAAGGCTGGGACGAAGGCGTAGCCGGCATGCAGGTGGGCGGGGTGCGCAAACTCTTCATCCCACCCGAACTGGCTTACGGCGACCGGGGCGTGGGGGACATCATCCTTCCCGGAGCCACCCTGGTCTTCGAGGTGGAGCTTCTGGAGATCAAATAAACCGAAAAAAGGGGGCGGCTCCTTGAGCCGCCCCTGGAGTTTGGCACTTTAGGTGAGGGGATTGAAAAAGGGGTGCAACTTGTG
>JBBIPD010000201.1:0-6214 GCA_037443025.1 Chloroflexota bacterium | reverse complement strand
AGCAAGCTGGCGAAGCAGTCTCCGCGATAATCGCTGCCGGGCTGATGCCAGCCACGATCGAGCTGATGGATAGAGAGATGATCAACATCGTCGAAGATTACCTGCATGCCGGCTTCCCCCGCCAGGCAGGAGCGATGTTGATCATTGATGTGGACGGGTATCCCGAAAGCCTGGACATCCAACTTGCTCAAATCGAGACGATTTTGAAGCAGTACCAGCCTCTGGAGATTAAATTAGCCCACTCGCTCGAAGAACGGGACATCGTCTGGCGCGGCAGACGCAGCGCAGCCGGGGCAATCTCGCGTACCAGCCCCAACGAGCTTTTGGTGGATGTCAGCGTCCCCCGCTCTCGCCTGGCAGAGACGATTCAGGCGATCAACCGCATCGGTCAAAATTATCGGTTCCGCATCGGTTTCCTGGCGCACGCCGGCGATGGCAATTTACACCCCAATATCCTGTGCGATTTTGCCAAAGAAGGGGAACAAGAAAGGGCGCTGGACGCTGCCGCTGAGATTCTGCGATTCTGCGCCAGCATCGGCGGCTCGATTTCCGGCGAGCACGGCGTTGGGCTGGAGAAGCGCAATTTCATGAGTACGATGTACTCGCCAGCCGAAATTGATGCCATGCTGGAAGTCAAGCAGGTGTTCGACCCCATCAATATCCTGAATCCTGGGAAAATATTTCCTCCCGCTCACCAGCCAGCCAGCCCGACGCCCGGCGCTGAGACCACGCTGCCCGGCGATTACTTCCAGCCTGCCGACCCGCTCGAAGCTGCGGATGGACTGCGCGCCTTGCAAAGCGCCGCGCAACCCACCTATATTGTCGGCGGTCAGACCCACTGGCGAGGGGACACGCCCGGTGGAACACGTCTCTCCACAGCTAGTTTGAATGACATCAAGAAACTCTCTACCGATGATCTGTACATCACCGCTGGCGCAGGCATCCCATTGTTCGAATTACAGGCTGCTCTTCGGGAGAAGGGATTCTGGACGCCCCTGGCGTTTTTCCACCCTGATAGCACCCTGGGCGGCGCGATTGCCAGCAACTTCAACAGCCCGTTACGCAGCCTTTATGGCGGCGTGCGCGATCAGCTTCTGGCTACCCGGATCGTCCTGGCTGACGGTCGCCTGCTTCGCTTCGGAAGACCTTTGGTCAAAGATGTGGCAGGCTACAACATGAGCAAACTAATGGTCGGCTCGTTCGGCACGCTTGGGCTGCTGGCTGAAGCGACCCTGAAAATTTACCCTCTACCCCGCGCCCGCGTCAGTTTGATTGCCTCTCCGATAGACCTGAGACAGGGATTAATGTGGGGTTACGAAGCCACGCGCTATATGGTCGCCTGCGCCGGTCTGGTTCTGACAACTGACCAAGGCGGCTCTACCCGACTGATTTACACCTGCGAAGGACATCCTCAGGATGTTGCGGCGGAGATTCGTCTCGTCCGTCAGCTTCTGGCGCAACAGGGGGCGTCTGAGCTGATCGAGACAACCGAGACCCATGCATCCCACCAATGGGAGCAGCTCTTTGTCTCCGCCGATTTCGTCATCAGAGCCGCCATGGATTCGGGCGAATTACGCCGGTTGCCGGATATGATTCCCTCAGCCGGTCAAGCCATCGTCATGGATATCGCCAACGGCATGCTTGCTTTAAGCTGTCTCCCAGAAGACGCCGATGGTACGCTCCGCAGCCTGAGACAGGCAATTGAGCCAGACGGCTACGCCATCATGGCGGCAGGCGCCAGAGCGCTGCTAAGTCAGATAGACACCTGGGGGACGCCCCGCTCGAGTCACAATCTGATGCAGCGCCTCAACCTTCGCTGGGATCCCGCTGACATCCTCAATCGAGGCGAGTTCATCTCGCCGCTTTATCCTCGCAGACGTTGATCAGGAGATATTTATGGAAAGCAAATTCGACTTCTCAGATACAACCCAATGGGCTTCTCAATACCTGATGCCCAGTTTCTCCACCGATTGGCCGCTCCTCCCCGCCGTGCGCGCCGAGGGGACTTATCTGTACACCGCCGACGGTCGCCGCTACCTTGACTTCACCTCAGGCATTGCGGTCACCAATGTCGGGCATGGACACCCAAAAGTGCTGGCAGCAGCACGCGAACAAATGGAAAAATTCTCTCATAGCGCGGTCGGAATCACCCTGCATGAGCCTCTTTTAAAGCTGACCCAGGCGCTGATTGGGGTGATGCCCCAGGGGATGGAGATGTTCTTCTTCGGGAACAGTGGAGCTGAAGCGATCGAAGGAGCGTTGAAACTGGCGCGTTATGTCACCGGCAGACCGGGCATCATCGCCTTTGAGGGCAGTTTCCACGGGCGCACCTACGGCGCCGCCTCGGTGACCTCGGTCAAGTCCAAATATCGCAATCACTATGAACCCTTTGTCCCCAGCGTCTATTTTGCCCCCTTCGCCTACCCCTACCGCTGTCCCCTGGGGTCAGATGACGAGGCGGTCATCTCCTGGAGCGTGAGGGGTATCCAAAATTTGTTCGACCGACTGATACCGCCCTCTCAGGTCGCCGCCATCCTGGTCGAACCGGTGCAGGGCGAGGGGGGATATGTTGTACCCCCCGCTGGATTTTTACCCGCCCTACGCCAGATTTGCGACCAGCATGGCATCCTGTTGATCGTTGATGAAGTCCAAACCGGTTTTGGGCGCACGGGCGAGATGTTCGCCACCCAGGTTTTCGGGGTGCGACCGGATATCATGGCAATTGCCAAAGGCATCGCCAATGGCTTCCCGCTGAGCGCCACCGTTGCCAGTCGCGAACTGATGAGCCGGTGGTTGCCAGGGGCGCACGGCACCACCTTCGGCGGTAATCCAATCGCCTGCGCGGCTGCCCTGGCGACCCTGGAGGTCATCCGAGAAGAGAACCTGCTGGAAAATTGCCGCAACATGGGCGCCCGCCTGTTGAAAGGTATGCAGCAATTCCAGCAAAAATACCCGTTTATCGGCGATGTGCGCGGCTTGGGCTTGATGCTCGCCATGGAAATGATCGTCCCCGGAGAGGAAAAAACCCCCAACCCGGACGCAGCCATGACGGTATTGAACAACGCCCTGGAACGCGGCTTGATCGCTTATATGGCAGGCTTGCAGGGGCAGGTGATACGCCTGATTCCCCCGCTCAATGTCACCGGGGAGCAGGTGGATGAAGCGCTGGCTATCCTGGAAGATAGCCTGGCTGCGTACCATCAATCTCTATAACAAGCGCGGGGAACGGGCGCACTTTTTTGAGGCACAAAGACTGTTTACATCAGCAGGAGTGGAAGGATGCCGATTCGAATCCTCATCGTAGATGACCACAGCGTAGTCCGGCAAGGGTTGCGCATGTTCCTTTCGCTGGACCCAGAGCTTGAGGTTATCGGCGAGGCAAGCAACGGGCAAGAAGCGATTGAGCTGGTTAAAACATTGAAACCGGATGTGGTTTTGATGGATATCCTCATGCCGGTTATGGATGGGATAAGCGCCACCCAGATCATCCGCCGCGAGTATTTTGACACCGAGGTGATCGCCCTGACCAGCGTTCTGGAGGACGCCTCGGTGGTGAACGCCGTGCGGGCGGGCGCGATTGGCTATCTGCTCAAAGATACCCAGGCAGATGAACTCTGTCGGGCGATTAAAGCCGCCGCTGCCGGGCAGGTGCAACTCTCTCCCAAGGCTGCTGAACGCCTGATGCGCGAAATTCGCGCCCCTGAAAGTCCCGAAAAGCTGACCGAACGGGAAACCGAGGTGCTCCGCTTGCTGGCGACCGGTAAAGCCAACAAGGAAATTGCGGCGGAGATGCACATCAGCGAGACCACGGTGAAAACCCACGTCAGCAACATCCTGATGAAACTGGGAGTTCCGAGCCGCACCCAGGCAGCCCTTTACGCCGTGCGCATCGGTCTGGTCTCCCAGTAGTTCACCCCCCGATTCAACGCGTCCTGGGAGATGGCTCTCCTCGCTTATAGAGCCATCTCTTTTTTTCTGTGGATTATCAACATCTGAACGTCCCCCCCAGATAGAAGCCAGACGCTTTTAACAGGATGAATATCCTACGAAAGAATGAGATGGAATACTACGCGGGCGGGTTAACCTGCGCCGCTCTTCCAGCTATGATATAGGGTAGAAAAGAGAGAATATTTACCCAGCCGTATCGGCTGTTCTATATCGGAAAGGAAGACAGGTATGTTGAACAAAAACTTACGTCTAACATGGTTCATTATATTTATGGCGTTTTTCGTCATCAGTTGCAATCTGGTCTCCCAGATTCCTCAGACCCCTGAGACCAATGTAGATGCCCTCTACACCCAGGCGGCTCAAACGGTGCAGGCGCAGTTAACCCGGCAGGCGCTCAGCACACCGGTAAGCGGCACCCCGGTTGAGCCGCTTAATCCAACGCCAACCTCAGTCCCCCCAACGGCAGCGCTGCCTACAGCCTCGCCCACTCTCATCCCCACTGCAGCGCCCACCTTACCCCTGCCCACTCCCCTGCCTCCGACCCCAACCGCCATCCCGATTCTGTGCGATAAAGCCAAATTCATCGCGGATGTGACGGTGGCAGATGGAACAACCTACTCCCCAGGCGCAGAGTTCACCAAAATCTGGCGTTTGCGCAATGACGGCTCCTGCACCTGGAACAGCAGCTACTCGCTGGTATTTGTGAACGGGGATCGCATGAGCGCCGCGCGTTCCGTCCCACTGCCGGGGAATGTGCGCCCAGGCGAAACAGTGGACGTAAAAGTAGATTTTCTGGCTCCTGCTGAGCAAGGTCGTTACCGTGGTTACTGGATGCTGAGCAACGCGGACGGGGAACGCTTTGGGATTGGAGATAACGCCCAAAACGCTTTCTGGGTAGAAATCCGGGTCGCCGCTCCCAACCAGAACTTTGCATACGATTTTGCCACCAACATGTGCACGGCTACCTGGCGCAGCAGCGCCGGCAGCCTCCCCTGCCCCGGCGATGCGCAAAGCTCTGATGGCTCGGTGACGCTCCTCGATCGCCCTGTTCTCGAAAACGGGCGTCGGGAAGACGAGGCGACGATTTTGACCCGACCAGAAGCAACCCGAGATGGCTGGATTCAAGGTGTGTATCCCCCTTACAAAGTTCGGAGCGGAGATCACTTCCTGGCAGATGTCGGCTGTCTTGAGAACAATCAAAGATGCGAGGTGGTCTTCTCGCTGGATTACCAGATTGGCGGCGGTAGCGTGAAAAATCTGGGTGAATGGTACGAGGTCTATGACGGCTCCCTGACGAGGATTGATGTGGACCTGTCAGCCCTTGAGGGTAAAAATATTCAGCTAATCTTGAGCGTTACCAATTACGGAAGACCCAGTCAGGCAAACGCTTTCTGGCTGGCGCCATCCATCCGCCAGATCAAGCCCACCCCGACCCCGGTGGTGTATGCGCCTCCAATCGAAGCTGCCCGTCGCAGGGTCGCCCAGGATATCGGGCTTGATGTCAACCAGGTCATCGTGGTAAGCTTTGAACTTACCGAATGGCAGGATAGCTGCCTGGGAATCAAACTGCCCGATCAGGTCTGCAACCCGGTGATCGTCCCGGGGTATAAAATCAACATGGTCGCCAATGGGAAATCTTACGAAGCCCATACCAACATGGACGCCAGCATCATCTACTGGTTCAGGATTTAGCCTGCCGATACGCTGGCAACGGCAAACCATCTGAAAACGCCTCAACGGCTTGAAGGGGGTTGGTGGCAGGGATTACCCTGCCATCAACCCCCAGGGGTTGCCCCTCGCGTTGCATTTATTAGAAAGCCAGAACCGTTGGGCAGAAAGATTATAATAAAACCACAAGAAAGGAGTATGAAATGTCCGAACAAAATCCAAAATATCAACCCGGTTTCATCGCCAAAGTATTTGCCTTTCTCCTCACGCTGGCTCTGATTGCGGGCGCATTTCCCCAGGTAGCCATGGCAGCGCCTGCGCCCAGCACAACGGTCACCTGCGTCAAGTATCACAATGTCGAGTCCGGGGACACACTTTCCGCCATCTCGGTAAAATATGACGTCTCCATCGCCGAACTGGCAGCCGCCAACAATCTGCAAGAGCCCTATACCCTGTTCGTTGGTCAGAGATTGTGCATCCCAGGAAGCACTACCTCCACGACCACCACAACGACCACCTCCAGCTCGAAGACCGGTTGGAGCGCCACTCGGGATGGCAATTACCTGGTCATCACAGTGACCAACTTCCCTAACAAGGC
>JBBIPD010000200.1:0-6226 GCA_037443025.1 Chloroflexota bacterium | reverse complement strand
CGACCTGGGCGACGATAAACCAGAGATGGTGATGATCTCGCCCAACGATCCGGCGGCAATGGTGCGCTATGTGGATGAGTGCCGGGAGATGAACATCCCCTATCTATACGATCCCAGCCAGCAAATCGTTCGGTTGGATGCCCAAGACCTGCGGCGCGGAATCGAAGGGGCGCTCGCATTATTTCTAAATGATTACGAATTTGCCCTGGTGCAGAAAGCCACCCGGATGTCGCCAGCAGAGATCATGCAGCACGTTCAATTTATCGTCGTGACTCGCGGTGAACAGGGCGCTTCGATTTATAACGGCGATGAACAAATTCACATTCCGGTGGTGCCTCCGAGCAAGATCGCCGATCCAACCGGCGTCGGAGACGCTTTTCGCGGCGGCTTCCTGACCGCCTATCGCCGCGGCTTGGATCTGGAAACCTGTGGTCGGGTTGGCGCCCTGGCTGCCACCTACTGTCTGGAACAGCAGGGACCGCAGGGTCATTCTTACACCCGTCAGGAATTTATCTCAAGATATCGCCAGTATTATGACGACCAGGGGAAACTGGACGTCCTTTTGGGGGAGGAACAACCTTCTCCAAATACCGCGAATTTCTGAACTCACCTATCTTACCTTACTCATGGAGACTCGGATGGAAAACTACGATATTAAAGACATCAAACTTGCCGAAGGTGGACGCCGAAAAATCGAATGGGCGGAACGCGAAATGCCCGTTTTGCGTTTAATTCGCGAACGGTTTAGCAAAGAACAACCCTTGAAGGGTGTGCGCCTTTCCGCATGCCTGCATGTGACCACTGAAACCGCTAACTTGATGCAAACCCTGCACGCCGGCGGGGCGGATGTGGTCTTGACAGCCTCAAATCCATTGTCCACCCAGGACGACGTGGCTGCCTCTCTGGTCACCCATTTTGAGATTCCGGTCTTTGCCATCAAAGGCGAGGATAATGTCACCTATTACAAACACATCAACGCTGCTCTGGATCATCATCCCCACATGACTATGGATGACGGCGCCGATTTGGTCAGCACGTTGCACAAAGAACGGCGCGAGCTGTTGGAGGGGATGATCGGAGGCACAGAAGAGACGACCACCGGCGTTATTCGCCTGCGGGCGATGGCTGCCGACGGCGCGTTGAAATTCCCCGTCATCGCGGTGAATGACGCCATGACCAAGCACTTCTTCGATAACCGCTACGGGACGGGGCAATCCACCATAGACGGCATCATTCGAGCGACCAATACCCTCCTGGCAGGCAAAACATTCGTGGTTGCCGGTTACGGCTGGTGCGGAAGAGGTCTGGCGATGCGCGCCCGGGGTATGGGGGCGAATGTGATTGTCACCGAAGTGGACCCCTTACCCGCCCTCGAAGCTGTGATGGATGGCTATCGGGTGCTCCCGATGATTGAAGCAGCCAGGGTTGGGGACATATTTTGCACCGTCACCGGCGATATCAATGTCATCGATCGCGTCCACTTCGAGAATATGAAAGACGGCGCAATTGTGGCTAATTCCGGGCACTTCAATGTCGAGGTGAATATACCTGCCCTGGAGGCATTATCCGTTGAAAAACGGTTGGTGCGTCCGTTTGTGGAGCAGTATGTTCTGAAGGATGGGCGCAGGATTAATTTGCTGGGCGAAGGACGGCTCATCAACCTGGCTGCCGCCGAAGGGCATCCACCGAGTGTGATGGATATGTCGTTCGCCAACCAGGCATTGGCTGTCGAATACATGCTGAAAAATGCGGACAGGCTGGAAAATAAAGTGTACAGTGTGCCCGCCGAGATAGACAAACAAATCGCCCGGTTAAAGCTGGATGCGATGGGAATTGTGCTCGACACGCTGACCGAAGAACAAATCAAGTACCTCAACTCCTGGGAAGAGGGCACATAGAAGATTGTGTTAAGCGGCTTTAATTTGACACTCATCTTAAGTGAGACTATAATTTGTTATGGCAGGCTCAACAATCGGTCTGCCAAAAGGAGGGTGATAAAAGAAAATGTTTTTCCTGGGTGTCAAATAGTTCGTCACATAAAGCCTTATCGCTGCATTTAAGTTTTATATCAACCAATTCTCAGGAGGGCAAAATGAAGAAAGCTGCAATTGTATTGATCAGCCTGGTGTTGCTCATCGCTATCCTGGCGGCTGCCAATCCGTTCCCTGCCACATTGACCGTCATCAACAAAACCGACGGGAATGTGATTATCAGCATGGCGTATCCCTATTCATTCCTGGTTGCCAAGCCGGGCTCTACCGTCAAATTCACCATCGAGCGGGGCAAATACGATGCTCTGGTGACCGCTTGCGGCAAGACTAAATCTGGCACGATGGATTTGAGGCACAATTTGAAATTGAACTTTACGCCATGCGCTGCCTGGGGAAACACCTCCGCTCCGAAATATCTTGGCGAACCGACCCAAGAAAAACCGAACTGGAACCGGTCGCCAGGTGTAGCCGACTTTCGCTTCCAGTACTAGGCTATCGCCATACACGCTGGACAACAGAAAGGATAACGAAAGCAAATGGAGGCTCTACTTGCGGGGTAGAGCCTCTTTGTTTCTCTGTTCTCAGATGATTGCTGGATTATAATCATCCTCGAGTATGAAGAAAGCCTCCCTCGAGCGGTATTTACGGGATTACGCCTACCTTTTCCTGGTGGCGGGGTTGGCAGTTGCCCTGGATCAGGCGTTAAAGTTGTGGACGCGTTCGATGCTGGATGTTGGCGAAACCTGGGAACCCATTCCTGCCTTATCCGATTACCTGGCGATTATCCACACTTTCAACACCGGGATGGCTCTGGGGATATTAAGGGGCACCAACGGCTTGTTCATTGCCCTTGGCGAGATTATCTCAATTGTTATTTTATTTGTCTATCCGCGACTGTGCGACAGGCGAAATCCTGTCCTGGTAGGGTTAGGGATGGGTCTGATATTGGGAGGCGCGCTCAGCAATCTGATTGACCGGGTCACTCTTGGCTATGTGACCGATGTCTTTCTGGTGAGCTTTTTACCGGTGTTTAACCTCGCCGATTTAGCCCTGGTCTTTGGGGCAATCCTGCTTTGGCTCAGCCTGTTGTTCGACAAAAGTCCTTCTTGATCCTCGACGCGCCCCGAATTGTTCGTTTGAATATGGATAAAGCGGAATCAGGGCGCAACTGAGGGAGAAACGACCTGCACTTCGATAAAGATTGGGTCGCCAAAGGCTTCCCCCGATGGGCTGAACGCCTGCCAGGCGCTGCGATAGACGTCGGGCTGCTCCGGAGCGGTGAAAACCAGGCGAATCGAGACCTGCGTCCCGCTGCGGGCAGGATATAACGCCTGCTCGGGGGATAACCCCATCTCCGCCCCGGCAATCAATCTTAACCGGTAAGAGGCGTCCCAATTACAGGTGCCGCTGTTCTCGACCAGCCAGCGTTTATCCAGAGATTCCCCCGGCTGCACCTGAGCGCCGTCGGGGATGGTCTGGTCTTCAATAAAAGTCAGGTTGTTGATGCAATCCGGGGTGGCGGTGAGCAATGGCGTAGAGGAAGGGAGAGGGCTGATGCCGCCCGGAGAGGGGGTCAGCAAAGATGCCATTGTCACATCCGCAGTTGGAGGGCGGTAATACGGAGCTTCTGTTTGTCGAACGCTCAGGATATCTTCCAGCCCTGCACAGGCGCTTAATATCCCACAAAGAACAAGTGAGCAAAAAGAGTAAATAACGGCACGCCTGGCAAGGCTGGTGATATTCATATCAGGGTCAGGTCGGTCGTATAAAACTTACATCTCCTCGTCTTCCAGACCCGCCTCATCGCCTTCACTGCTAAAAGGCATCGGCAGCGCGCCGCTCAGCGCCTGTTCCCGGATTGCCAGCTCTATCTCGTCCGCCAGGTCTGGGTTTTGGTGCAAGAATTCCTTGGCGTTTTCTCGACCCTGACCCAGGCGAATATCGCCATAGGAATAGAACGAGCCGCGCTTCGTAATGATGTCCAGAGAGGTCGCCAGGTCAATCAAATCGCCCACCTTAGAGATGCCTTCATTGTACATAATATCAAATTCAGCCGTGCGGAACGGCGGCGCGACTTTGTTCTTAACCACTCTTACCCGGGTGCGATTACCGATGATTTCTGAGCCCAACTTAATTGACTGGATGCGGCGTACGTCCAGGCGCACCGAAGCGTAAAATTTAAGCGCCATGCCACCGGTGGTTGTCTCTGGATTGCCAAACATCACCCCAATTTTCTGACGCAGCTGGTTGGTGAACACCACCGCCGTGTTCGTCTGCTTAATGGCGCCAGATAACTTGCGCAGCGCCTGAGACATCAGGCGCGCCTGCATGCCCATAGGGGAATCGCCCATATCGCCTTCTATCTCGGCTCGCGGTACCAGGGCAGCCACCGAGTCGATTACAACCACATCCACCGCTCCCGAGCGGACTAAAGTCTCGGTAATCTCCAACGCCTGCTCGCCGGTATCGGGCTGGGAGATGAGCAGGTTACCGATATCCACCCCACAACGCGCCGCGTAGGCAGGATCCAGAGCATGCTCCATATCAATATAGGCGCAGGTGCCGCCGAGTTTCTGAGCCTCAGCAACAATGTGCTGGCAGATGGTAGTCTTGCCCGAAGATTCTGGACCGTAAATCTCGGTTATCCGCCCCCGGGGAATACCGCCAATCCCCAGAGCGATATCCAATGATAACGAGCCGGTGGGTATTGCCTCCACCATCATGTGGTGGGCTTCGCCCAGGCGCATGATTGCGCCATTGCCGTATCGTTTGGTGATATCCCCCAGAGCTTTGTCCAGGGCTATCTCTTTCGAACCGGATGATTCCTCACTGCTGGGGGTTACTTTTCGAGCCATAATTTAATTACTCCTGGGCAATAGGATGATGAACAACACTCTACTAAGTGTAGCACAAATGTTCTGAATGTCAAGGGGTGGCAGATGGAGTTTCCACGGGCGGCGTAAAGTTAACCACGGGCGTGGGGGGTGGGTCGGTCTTAATCCCGTTACTTCCTCGAAAGGTGAAATAGCTGACCATGCCAGGGTAGATGGTGATATCGGTGTTGTAGGTTGAACCCTCATAGGGAATCCAAACGGTGTAATCCCCGCCAGGCAGATCGCCCAGAACCAGGTTCTCCCGATAATACGGGTCGCTGTTCACCGTCCCCTCGCCATAAGACTTGACATACCAGGTCTGATTGTTTTGTTTTGAGATGACCGTGACCATCTGTCCTGTAATGAGATAGCCAGAATTGTTCATCAGGCGGGCTGCCAGGACGCCCCATCCCTGAGGCGGCGCCAGCCACAATTCTGGATTACGGCTGACAAAGTAGTTATTTCTACCGATACGCACCTCAAAGTGGAGATGCGGTCCGGTCACCTTGCCGGTTTCCCCGCTCAGACCGATAGCCTCCCCCGCCTCAACATGCTGACCGACCAGCACGTCAACCCTTTGTAAATGACCGTAAACCGTGTAGAGCGAATCGCCCTGGTAGCCAAAATCGTGCTTAATGGCAATCGCCAGACCGTAGGGATCGGTGACATCCTCCACGCCCCGATAAAGCCCATAACCCGCCCAGGTCACCCGCCCCGGTCCTGCTGCCAGGACGGGCGTGCCTATATCAACGGGGATATCAATCCCGGTATGGACGACGCCGGGCAAGAAAACACCGCCGTAGCGGTAATCCGCCAGAGGCCAGTTGACTTCATCGGCAGCGATAGGACGAGCGAAAAAGAAATGATCATTGGGGGTAGGCGCCCACGGGGTGGGGTAGAGCGGAGGTCGCCAGGCAGAGACCGGGGCGCGCCCAGGGGTCGGGAAGACAAAACGCAATGGGTCAGGCGCAGGGCTGGGTAGCTCTTCAATCTCAGATGCAACGGGCGCATCTTGACCTGGGTCAGGGAGCAAGACCGCGGTTGGAGACAGGGTGGGTTGCGGGGAATCGGTGGGCGAAATTTCTGCCGCCTGGCTTGGGATAGGCTCAAGGGGAGTGGGAGTGGGCAGACTTTGCGGTTGGCAGCTTGATCCCAGAACTGCAATAATGATAAAGGCGCAAACAATGAACCATTTCATCTGGTTGGGGTTGGAATCGCGGGCGAGGCGGTGCGCGTGGGCGTGGGTGTGCGGGTAAGGGTAGGGGTTCGGGTGGGATATGGGGTGCGGGTAGGGGTCGGCGTACGGGTTGGCAGCCCGGTCGCCGTTGGAGTAAAGGTGGGTGGAAGCACCGTCGTGGGTGT
>JBBIPD010000199.1:1156-6274 GCA_037443025.1 Chloroflexota bacterium | reverse complement strand
TTTCAGCACCGTCGCCCTCAGGTCAATTCCCAACGCATGGCGTAAATCGGGGATATCTTTGTTGATTAACTGGTCCTGAAGGTTGATGGTGTTGGTTGAAATCACCACACGGGTGTTATTCTGGATTGCCCAAAGCGCAGAAGGAATCAGGTAAGCCATGCTCTTGCCGGTGCCCGTGCCAGCTTCGACCAGGAGATGGCGACCCTGGGAGATCGCCTCGGTAACAGCTTTGAGCATTTCCACTTGTTGTGGTCGGTATTCGTAATCGGAAAAGTATTGCGAAAATGCCCCGCCGTACTCCAAAATTGACGCCACCACCTCCGGTTCGAGAGGAACTGGCTTTGCCAACGGTTGGAGAGGCATGGCGGGGGGCGTATAGCGACCCTCGAATATTGGTCCGGAATAGGTGTGGCGTACCTGCGCAGCCGATACCAGTTCTTTACTGCGGGCGCGGAGTATCTGCCGGAAAAACCAATAACCGCCCCAGCTGATGGGATCGCTGAGGCGGATGATCTCAGCCAGTAATTTGAGAGGGAGGTGGAGCGCCTCTTCTTGCAATTCAAGGAAGATGCCTCGGGTGGCATGGGCGTCATCCAGCGCGCGATGCCTGGCAGGGAGGGGGACGCCCATAGCCGCAGCTAATGCGCCGAGGTTGTAGCGGCTGGCGTTTGGCAGCAGGACTGCCGCCAGTTCGTAAGTGTCCAGAATTTCATTTGCGAGGAACAGGTCTTTTTTCTGCCGGTTCAAGAACGCCAGGTCAAAACCGATATTGTGACCCAAGATGGGGGAAGCGCCAATAAATTTGGCGAGATCCCCAAGCACTTCCCTGATTGGCGGGGCTTTGAGCACCATCTGGTCGGTGATGCCGGTGAGTTGGGTGATAAAAGGCGGGATGGGGCGTCCTGGATGAATCAATGATTGCCATTCATTTTCAACCCGCCTGCCGTTAAAGCGCACCGCGCCAATCTCAATGATGGCATCTTTCTGGGGGTCTAATCCAGTGGTTTCAATATCCAGGGCTACCAGACTGGTCATGCAGAGGATTATACCATCCAGGCATGGAGCGAAATTTGGGCGAGAATTATTGAAAGGATATCGCCCTGAGAATGGACTCCAGTGGTAACCTGGTAGTATCCATAGCGCCAGAGGGGATCAAATTTGGTAAACTATATCTGAGCAGGGTGAACTACACCCGACGGTGTTATGGAGAACTCTTTGCTCCCTGGTAGACGAGAAGAGGTAACAAATGATAGCCGATATTGCTCATCGCTTGCGAGATAACATCCAGCAGGTCATCGTGGGTAAGGAAAAAGTCATTGACCTCACCCTGGCAGTGGTCCTGTGTGAGGGACACATGCTTTTAGAGGATGTGCCTGGAATTGGGAAAACAACCCTGGCGCGGGCATTGGCGATTTCTTTGGGATGCAAATTTCGGCGGATTCAGTTCACGCCGGATTTGCTCCCCTCAGATGTGACCGGATTGAACTGGTTCAATCAGAAAAAGCAAGAGTTTGAGTTCCGACCCGGACCGGTTATCAGCCAAATCGTGTTGGCGGATGAGATCAATCGCGCCACGCCCCGCACCCAATCTGCCCTGCTGGAAGCGATGCAAGAGCGTCAGGTGACGATTGATGGGGTAACCCATCCCCTCCCCAGACCATTTCTGGTGATGGCGACCCAGAACCCGGTGGAGCTGGAGGGTACATTTCCCCTCCCGGAAGCGCAAATTGACCGCTTCATGATGCGGATAGCTATAGGATA
The DNA here is from genome assembly GCA_037443025.1 of Chloroflexota bacterium. GTDB lineage: Bacteria > Chloroflexota > Anaerolineae > Anaerolineales > UBA4823 > JAQBDA01. Next base: position 4,513 of record JBBIPD010000199.1, on the reverse strand, counting down.
TCCTGATGAAAGCGAGGAAAATCAAATCCTGGAGCGATTCCGCTTGAACGACCCCTTGCCGGAGCTTAAACCGGTTACCACCCCCGAAGAGATTATCCAGGGGCAGGAAGAACGGCGGCGTGTGTTGGTATCCGAGCCGGTGCGTGAATATATTGTGCGTGTGGCGCGAGCAACGCGCAACCATCCTGAGATTGAGCTTGGCGCCAGCCCCAGGGCGACTCTCTCGCTGTATCAGACCGCCCAGGCATGGGCAGCCATCCATGGTAGGGATTACGTTTTACCGGATGATGTCAAGGCAATGGCTCCCTATGTGCTGACTCACCGTCTGATGATATCGCCTCAGGCGCAATTGCGGGGCAGAAAAATGGAGGAGCTCGTCGCTGATATTGTTGACGCCGTGCCTGTACCGGTAGAGGGATGAGATGCCGTTTTCTCGATGGCTTAGGGCTTTGATTTTAATTGCGATTGTCGGGTTGCTCCTGCGAACGCCTTATCTGGTTGCGCTATCGCTGAGTTTGCTCATCATCCTGGGGATATCCCACTGGTGGCGGCAGAATGCCCTCAAAAACATCATCTATCGGCGGCGATTTCAATATAGGCGCGCCTTTCCAGGTGAAATTTACCCGGTGAAAGTGGAAATTGAGAACCGCAAGTTGTTGCCGCTCTCCTGGTTGCGGATTCAAGACCCCTGGCATAAGAACGTCGGTCCGGTGGATGAAGAGGTATTGGCTCCCAGCCATGTCCAGGAGATGGGCTTTTTGACCCATGTTTTCAGCTTGCGCTGGTTTGAACGCACCCAAAGATCATATCCCTTATTATTTCGGAAACGCGGCGCGTATACTATTGGACCGGCTGTGATGGAGTCGGGAGATTTGTTTGGGATATTTTCGACGGAGTCTAAAGTTGGCACGCCTGAACATTTGACCGTATTCCCGGCTCTGATTCCGTTAGAGAAGCTTGAGGTGCCTCCTGAAAACCCTTTTGGAGACCTTCGCTCGAGGCGTAGAATGTTCGAGGATCCGAATAAACCGATGGGTGTCCGAGATTATCACCCTGAGGATAGCTTTCGCAGGGTACACTGGCTGGCTACTGCGCATACCGGGCAGCTCCAGGTCAAAGTATTCGAACCGACCTCAGCTCAATTGATGGTGTTGTGCTTGAATGTGTCCACTTATCATCGCTACTGGGAAGGGGTGTATCCTGCCTTGTTAGAGAGCCTGTTGAGCGTTGCCGCGACTTTTCTAACCACGGCGGTTGAGCAAGGTTATCGGGTTGGGATGATCTCGAACGGGTGCCTGGCAAATTCTGATCAACCTTTTCGCATTCCACCGGGTCGTTCTGCGCAACAACTGGCGCATTTATTGAGCGCTTTGGCGGGTGTGACCTCCGTTGTTGTGGCTCCTTTTGACCGTTTCTTGCTGCGAGAAATCCCCCGCGTGCCCTATGGCGCGTCTCTGGTGATCCTGACCGCGGTAGTTACACCTGAGCTGGTGGAGACATTGATCCGCTTGAAACGCCACGAGCGGAAAATGACCCTGGTATCCCTGGCGGAGGTCGCTCCGCCGGTGATTCACGGGGTCAATTGCATCCATTTGCCATTTGAGGAAGAAAAAGCAAAGGTCGAACAGGTATACTGATGGAAGCTTCGAAAGCGGAAACACCCGGTCAAGATTTCCCCGTTCCATTGAGCCTGAAACCCTGGCGAGAGATTGCCGTCATTTCATCGTCTTTTGTGGAATTGAGTTGGGTCGCCCTTTGGTATCGTGTGTTAATCAGCGCCGGAAAGGATGTGCCATATTTACAGGCGTTCTTCGCCCTGTCTGGATTGGCTATTCTTATCTACCTCTCCAATCGCTTGATGACGTTTTTAAATGCCAATATTTTCATCCGTCGGCTGATCCTTCTTGTGTTGGTCTTTATCAACCTCGTTGTAGGAATGCGTTGGCTTTTATATAGCAGGGAGGCAATCAACCTTGCGGAGTTGATCAATCGTCCGGTGCGAACTTTTCAAGACATGTCAAACATCATCCCCGCAGAGTTTATCGTGATGATCATCATCTTGATTGTGAGCTGGCGTGGTTTATCTTTTTCCGACCACAATGTCGGACCTTACCAGGCAATTGCCAGCTTCCGCTTGGGGATTATCATGTTTTTCCTCTATGGTTTGATACTGCCTCTCACCGACGAAGCCCCGAATCATGCTCTATATCTCTTCCTCTTTTCCAGCCTGCTCTCAATGATCACCGCCCGGATTGCGGTTTTGAGCCAGTTGCGAGGTGGACATCGGATTCAATTCAACCGCCAGTGGTTATTGGGAATAATGGTTGTGATTCTGGGCATGATTGGGATTTCGACGGTTGTGATAGATTTTGCTAATGAGCAGATGTTCACTTTGCTCTATACGATTTACACCTGGACGATTTACATCCTGGTTCTGCTTTTTTCACCTATCTTATTTGGGCTGGTGCGCTTTTTGATCTGGCTCTTCGGATTGATTCGCATCCAGGATATTTTGGACTTTCTCGTTCAGGCGTTGAGAAATATTCAGAATATGATCACCTTGTTGATGAACGCGGTGTCTGATCTCGCTGAGCGTTTGGATTTGGGTGGGATTGAGCGCTTCTTCAGCTTTCTGGTTCGCTTAAAACCGTTCTACTTGTGGGCGGCGTTGTTGTTGATTGTGATTGTTATCCTCTACCGGGTGCGTAAACAAATTATGAAAGAGGAACGATCGCTGGAACAGGGAGGCAGCCCTCTGCCGTTAGATGAGGATTTGTTGCATATGCTCCGCTCAGCCTTACGCCGCACACTGGGTAAACTGACGGAGAATATCGAAGATTTGCTCAGATTACGTCAGGCGCGAAGGCTGCTGGCGGCTGCGCGGATACGCCGCATCTATGCTTTGCTCCTGGAGATGAGCGCTCAACTCGATCAACCGCGACCCCCGTCTAAAACACCGCTTGAGTTTATGCCTCAACTAGAGCGTCTTTTCCCCGGATTGCGCCCGGAGTTGAATACCATCACCGACGCCTATTTGCTCGTACGTTATGGGGAAGCGCCCGAGACGCCGGAGGATTTAGCCCGGGTGGAGGATGCTTGGAGGCTTGTCTCTGCAGAAGGCAAGGCAAAAATCCGAGAGAAGCGTCATCCGCAACACGCGCCCTGATCTTCCAGGTGCCTGCTCATCTATAAAGTTAGCGACAGGCGCAATCGAAATAACCAGTCCACCTTTCGATGCGCCATCCTGCGAGGTGTATGCCAGGATGGCGCACCGAGTCTCGCCTAACGATTATGGACAGCAATAACGAATATCTATGATTCTATCCACCAGCGGGGAGACAACCTCCTTGATCTTTT
>JBBIPD010000199.1:0-1105 GCA_037443025.1 Chloroflexota bacterium | reverse complement strand
GGCTATCCCCGGCAAACGTGCCGATTGCCAGGAAGTTGCCCCCTGCATCGGCGATCGCCTGAGTGAGTTTTGCCAGCTCACCCGGTCTTTCATGGATAAAGCCGGTGAGCCGAACGCCTGGTTCGCGGGCGCCCATCAGCTCGAGCAGTATTTTAAACAGGTCGGTTTCGGTGATGATTCCGACCAATTCGCTATCACGCATGACGGGTAGACCGCCGATTTTGTTGACTGACATGATTCGCGCTCCAAATTCTATTGGAGTATCCTAGGTTACGCTGATTACTTCTTTGGTCATTACGTCCTGGATTTTGATTTTGCTGAGAAGGTAGTTTAACTCCCAAACGCTCAAGGTTGTGGCGGAAGAGGCGGAGGCGTTGAGCAGGTCCTCCTCGGAGACAATGCCTACCAGTTTCCCCTTTTCCACCACCGGCAATCGTCGTATATGCTCCTGCTTCATTAGATTTAGGGCATCCATGATCGGTGTATCGGGGCGGGTGGTTATAACAGGGTGTTTCATTCGTTCGCCAACTAACATGATCAACCTCCTTCGTTACCAAATTCTGCGAGAATGCGGACGATGTGTTTGGCTCCCTTTTCGTATAAATCCAGGCGAATATTTTCGTCGGGGGCGTGCGCCTGACTGCCCGGATAGCCGACACCGGCGGTTACAATCGGAATGTTCAAGTACTCGATAAAGGCGTGGTTAGGACCTGAACCACCAATCATCGGCACAATCTGCATCGGTTTACCGTACACCGGTTCAGCAGTTCTCACCACCACCCTGACAAACGGATCATCGGGGTCGGTCCTGCCCGGCGCTTCTCCGCCAAGGTACGTATTTTGGACGTCTGGGAAGCCCTCTGCATCCAGATGGGCGCGCAAGCTCTCCAGGACTTTTTCTGGAGTCTGGTTGGGCACCAGACGGAAATCCACCTTCGCGCTGGCTCGGGCTGGGAGAACGGTTTTGGAACCCGGTCCCTGGTATCCGGAATTAAGCCCGCAAATGGTGCAGGTTGGTTCAAATGCTTCAGCCAGGCGTAACTCCACCCCCCTGGTTAGCCCTTTTAAGAAATGGCTGACCCCATATCTTTCTTTATATTCGTCT
>JBBIPD010000198.1:0-6327 GCA_037443025.1 Chloroflexota bacterium | reverse complement strand
CATTATCCCAATTGAAAAACCTATGGGTCAGGAAACCCACCTTTTCGCCATTTATGTCTTCTATCAGGCGCACCTCTGAGCGGTTGACGTTCTTCTCGCTCTTGCCGTTAATCTCGTACCGCCACTCATCTTCGCCCCAAACGCAACTCACCAAAGAACGCCGACAGCCCAGCTCATATAACTGCGAGAGAAATTCAATATCATCCAGGGTTGCAGGGCGGACAAGGTACGGCTCACTCTCGCCTTCTTTGAGTTTTGGTACGTGCGGCAGGAACCCCAGACGCCCCCCACCCAGGTTCAATGCCAATTAGTAGGCAAACAAACGGTAATAGTAGGGGATGCGCGTGATCGCCTGCGCCAATTCGCCGCGCTCCGCGCTCCACTGGTGGATAACCTCAAACTGGGCTCGCACCAAGCCGCGATGACGGTACTCCGGCTCAGTGCCAACCAGCTCGGGTCTCCCCACTTTAAACTTTACCCCGGCGTACGACCAGGTCTGGGAGATTAAATTCATCGATGAGACTATCTTGCCGGTATCAGCCTGCTCCACAATGGTGAAATCACCGATGTTAAAGCTGGGATGCGGGTGGGCAAGCAAATCTTTCACCCAGGCTGCCACCCTCTCATCTGGATGGTCGGGACCGTCGTCGCTATGAATGCGGGCGTTAAACTCCGCCAAAGCCTCCACATCGGCGGACGTCGAGCGGCGCAAAATCAGCCCATCGCCCAAATCCCGTAAGATATCTTTTGTTCTGACTCTATTCAACATCCACACTCCTGTTTCATTGCGCATTATCCTCAAACCCTCAATCCCCAATTTCAAGGGAAGGCTCAAATCTATGGCGCTTAGCCTGCTTAAACAACACCAGAATGGGGGATAGAATTAACCCGCTGAGACCGATTGCCGCCCGGACGGAAAACAGGTTGCCGATGACTCCTATCACGGGTCCGCTGGTAATTTGTCCAATCGCATCAACCTGTCCACTCATCGAGATTACTGTGGCGCGCACCCGTGAATCGAGCTTCTGGTTGACCCAGTTGGTATAAAGCGGGTCTATCAGGCTGCGACTGATATAGATGACCCAATACGCCAACAACGCCAGGCTAAACCCCGGCGCCAGGGCAAACCCGATGAGGCTGAAAATCAGAGCAATAGAAACCAGCATCAATGCTTGCGCCAGACTCTGGTGGCTATCGGTTTTGATTTGGCGGCGGATAAACTCAACTGCCCCTACCGAGAGGGACATGCCTCCGGCGCGCATCAAGCCAATCCAGACCACGGGCTGAAATCCGCCGATGAGCGGGAAGCCGATATCGTCCAGCATATGCTTGGTCCACAACCGGTCGAAGCCCTCGCTGTAAAGCCCATAGAAAAAACCGATCATCAAGATCGTCAATAAAGCCGGGCGACTGCGCACAACCCCAACGCCATCCTGGAAAGTGCGCACCAGGCTCCTCCAGGAGCCGCGTTCATGGCGGGCGGTTGGGGAAAAACCGGTTTCCGGCATGACAAAGACCAGGAATAAACCCAGCAGGATGATCAACCCGCCTCCGACGATGATAGGCAGGTTCACCGCGAAGCTCCCCACAAGCGCGCCGAGTCCGATGCCAGCTAGAGACCCAAACTGACCCACCTGACTGCTGCGCAAAAAAGCCTGCCCTGCTGCGGCTTCACCTATCTCGTCGGTAATCCAAGCCTGGGTGGCTCCGCTGGTGAAGGTATAGCCCAGCCCCCATAAAACCTGCGCCAACAAAATCGAGCCAAACAGAGGGATGGAGCCTTCGAGGATAAAACCCAAACCAATCAAGAACAGACCAATCAAAATCGAGAGGCGTCGGCTATAGACATCGGCAACCACACCCGTTGGCACTTCGAACACAAGCACCGACAGTTCCAGCGTGGTACCCACCAGAACCAACTGGAGGGGCGTCAGCCTGACTATGCTGACCTGGTAGATTGAGCTGGCAGTGAAAATCATGGAAAGAAACACCGCCAACCCGCCTTCCAGCAGCAGATATACCGGGAAAGGAGATAATCGGCGCAACCCTAAACCCAACCCTGCAACGGCTCGGCGGGCTTTCTCAAATGCCATTCGGTTGCCTGTTCGTAAGCAAATGCCGCCCGCAGGATTTTCGCTTCCGCCCAGGGGCGACCCACGATCTGCAAACCAACCGGAAGCCCTTCGCTGGTGAAACCACAGGGAAGCGACAGCGCCGGCAACCCTGTCAGATTGAAGGGAGCGGTAAAGCGAGTCAACAGGCGAGCCTGCTCGACGGCATCCGGTCCTTCTATCGGCGGGGCAGCAATGGGCGTAGTTGGGGTCAGCAAGATGTCGTAATCCTCAAAAAAAAGGGTGAACTGATGGCGCAACAGGGTTTGGGTCCGCCGCGCCAGGATATATTCCGTGGCAGAGAACGCCGCGCCGGTCTGGAGGCGCTGGCGAACATCCGCCCCAAACATCTCCGGATGGGTCTCCAGGCGTTCCTGGTGAAATGCGGCGGCGTCGGCGGGGGTCATCAAACCATTGGCGCGAGCAGCCTGACGCGCCTCTGGAAATTCCACCGGCGCCACTTGAGCGCCCAGGCTCTCGAACACCTGGGAGGCAGTTTGCACGGCATGCCAGACTTCAGAATCGGTGATTTCACGGAAATATGCGTCGCTCGCCAGGGCAATGCGCCAGCCCTTCACCCCTTCTCTGAGATTTTGTTGATAATCATCCACAGGCATATCCACACAATATGGATCGTGCGCGTCATACCCGGCGATCGTCTGCAGGAGAAGGGCAACATCAGCCACACTGCGACCCATCGGTCCAACATGATCGAGATTCCAGCTCAACGGGACGACTCCTCGCAGGCTCACCCGTCCATAGGTTGGCTTCAGCCCCGCCACGCCGCATAACGCGGCAGGGATGCGGATTGAACCACCCGTGTCAGTGCCAAGAGCGCCATACACCAGGCGGGCTGCCAGGGCGGAAGCGCAACCGCCCGACGATCCGCCCGAAACTCTAAGTGTGTTCCAGGGATTGCGGCAGGGACCAAAATGCGGATTCACGTTGGTCACACCCAGGGCAATCTCGTGCAGATTGAGCTTGCCTAATATCAGCGCTCCGGCTGTCGTCAGCTTTTCAACCACCCAGGCATCGCTTGCGGGCAGATACTCTTTGAAGAACAAAGACCCGGCGGTGGTGGGTAAGCCTTTGATATCGAAAAGGTCTTTGAGAGCCAGAGGGACGCCGTGCAGACGGCTGCGGATTTTGCCCTGTCGAATTTCCAGCTCGGCTTGTCGCGCCGCCTCCAACGCCAAATCTCCTGACAGGGTGATGAATGTGTTCAAGGTCGAGTCCAGTCTCTCAATCCGCGCCAGGCACGCCTGAACCAGCTCGACCAGGGACACCTTCCGGTCGGCTATCTGCTCGGAGACTTCGCTGAGGGTGAAATCTGTGATTTCCATTTTTATCCTCTCTCGGGATTCGCTCGGGGTTGTCCGTCGAGCAAGGCGCGCAACTCGCCGATTGCCTGATGCGGGTTGCGAAAATGAATGGCGTGGATGCCAAGCCTCTGAGCGGCAATCACGTTCTCCATAAAATCATCCACAAAAACCGCCTCAGGCGGAGCGACATTCAGCCGTTCAAGCGCCAGCTGATAGATGCGCGAGTCGGGCTTGGCAAGCCCAACCTCAGCCGAGATGAATAATTCATCGAAGGCGTCAGCGATTCCCCAGTCTTGCTCCAGCGCCTGGCGCAGATTGTCCCAGGCGTTGCTCAGCAGAGCGGTCTTATAGCGCGGTCGCAGGGAGCGAATCACGGAGATCAGGTCTGTATCCAATCGGTCGCCAGCCCAAAAATCCTCCATCACGGAGGGGAATTCTTCCGGCGAAAGCCCCAAAGCCTGGCGCACAGCCTCCCAATGGCTGGCTGCGCTCATTTTTCCCACGGTCGCCTGCTGCGCGCTGGGACTGTCGAAGACATGATAGTACATCTGCTCTCGGGTTATTCCCAGGCGCTCAACCAACTTTGCTCGATGGCTCTGGTCTTCGGTGCGCAGGAGCACCCCACCCAGGTCAAAAATCACGGCTCGAATTGACATGCAAACTCCCTCAATGATTCATTATTAGAGCCTGGAGGGGATTAACTCCGATCCATATCCAGGCGGATTTGCGTCGTTGATTGTACTGCATATTCTCCCAGCCGGTCAAAAACAAAAAAATCACGCCTGTCAGCCGCATCGAAAGCCTCTCCCAGCCATGGAGCTCAAGGTGATATATCCTCGACTCCCTTCTCATCAGCTGCTTGTCGCTTGAGTTTGAACTTCAGCCAGACGGGAATGATCGTCAGCAACGCTACCCAGGCAGTGATACGGAAGGGAAATTGAGGGTTCACCCGCTGCCAGAGCTGAGCGCCGATTGCCGGTGCGGGCAAGGAAACCAACCCCAGGCTGGTGTTGAAGAAGCCAAACGCGGTGCCGCGCACTTTTTCTGGCACTGCTTTACTGATGAGGGATTGATAGGCGGGTGACATCATCCCCACGCCAACCCCCAACAACGCCCAGGCAGCCGCGTAACCCCAAAAACCTACCGCCCGGATGAAGATCGTAATTGCAACAAACTGCAGCCCAAAGCCCAGGGCGATTCCCAGACGCTCACCACGCTTATCTGCCAACCAACCAGCGGGGAGGGTGATGAGCATCATGGCAATCCCAAAAATCGACTCCAGCCAGCCAATTTGCTGGATGCTCAAACCCCCAATTTCGTCCAGGTAGAGCGGCAGCAACCTGAACGACAGGGAATAGGCGACATCGCGAACGCCGTCGGTGAGCAGTATCCAGGTGAGCAAACCGCCGCCGAACAACATCGTGAGCATCAAACCCAGATTGCCTCTGAGACTGGACATGGTCAGCTTTTGGGGATTGGCTTCTTTACCTCGGGCAGCAGCGCGAGCCATGCTGACTCGAATCAGCGTGGCAAAAGTGTACAGAACCGCGGCGCAGGCAAGCATGAACCTGAAACCATACTCGTCCGCCAGCCATCCCCCCAGCGGTGGACCAATCACCGCCACCATCATGAAAATCCCCTCGCTGATGCCAAAGACGCGCGCCCGATTAGCCTCGTTGGATTGCTCGGCGATGAACGCCCCAAAGCTGGGTCCAACCAGGGCGCGAGTCATGGAGGCAAAACCCTCCCCCACCAGCACCCAAAACCAGGTGGGGGAGAAAATGAGCCAGACATAGGAGACCACGCCTGCCAGACTCCCCAGGGCGATGCTCCTGAGCCGCCCCAGCGAATCAGATATCCAGCCCCCAAGTATCTGCAACGCCAGGGGGACAATTTGCGACAAAGTGAAAAACAACCCCACCTGCACCACATCGGCGTTCAGGCTTTTCAGGTAAAGCGGCAGCAGCGGTTCGTACATGTGACCAGCGATATTGGCAAGCACCATGGTCACCATGAACAGAACCAGCGTATTGTTCAGCAACGGCGTAGAAACCACCTTAGAAGCAGGCGCGCTTATTTCATCGGTTGACAATTGTCATCTCCTCTACACTTGCCTGATGAATGTCAGGAGCCGCCTCTCAAGCTGGAAGCCTGACGCTTGATAGAGCCGTTGGGCTGGGAGGTTATCGTGATCGGCGCAGACAATCGCCGAGCGCATGCCATAAGCCACCATTCTCCGCATACCCTCCGCCAGGACTGCTTTGCCCAACCCCAAGCCGCGATAATCAGGGTGCGTCCCTACCGGCTCAAACAGACCCACCTGGTTGGCGAAATCCAGCCAGCCCTGGCAGAAGGCGACCACCATCCCATCCGGAGCGATGGCGACGATATCCAGCTCAGGGCGATACACGGGTGAGCGCATGAACCCCAGATATCGCTGCAGATAACCCTCGCTGGGCGCATCGGACTCAAAGGCAGCGTGCATGGCGACAGCCCTGGCAGACGCTTCACGCTCGCCCGCCAGGCGACGGACGTAGAAACCCTGTGGCAAGGCAGGGCTGATGATTGGTCCCTCCAGCCAGCGCATGTACTGAATCATACAGCTCCGACTGCGCTCGAAACCGCGGCGCTCAAGGTGGAAGATCAACCCGTCATCCCTATCAGCCACCCACATCGTCCTGATATCACTCCCCTTCCGACGGCGAACCAGGGCGGCGATTTGCTCCTCTGCCCAATCGTACATCTGCCAGGCAAGAGGGCTGCCGCGCAAGGCGGGTTGGACGAAGACATCAAAAGTGCGCCATGCGGGCGATAGCAATGCCCAGCCGCGCAGCGGTTCACCTGCTCGAGGGCTATCCCAAAGTTAAATGTAGCCCCACGGATCAGCCCCCGGT
>JBBIPD010000197.1:0-6332 GCA_037443025.1 Chloroflexota bacterium | reverse complement strand
AGAAGGTTCAAACTATGTTAAACTCGCCGTATCGGAGGATTTCCGAATCTTCCATCACCATCTACCGCGAGCAAGCAGCATGGATTATAAAACCCCTGGCTATTGGAGATAGTTTATGAAAATCTTGATTGCCGCCGATATGGAGGGAATTTCCGGCGTGGTGCATTGGGACCAGGTGACGCCTGGCACCCAGGATTATCCCCGCTTCCGACGTATCATGACCCAGGATGTGAACGCCGCGATTCGCGGGGTGTTCGAAGCAGGCGCTCAAGAGGTCATTGTGTCAGATGGTCACAACCTGGGCAGGAACATCCTGATTGAGGAATTGGACCCAAGGGCGAGGTTAAACTCCGGAACGCCGTCTCCTTTCTCAATGGTTCAGGGCATTGGCGCCGACGTGGATGGGGTGTGCTTTATCGGCTATCATGCGCGGATTGGCACACCAAACGCCATCCTTGAACACACCTGGTCCGATGAGCGGGTGGCAAACCTGTGGATAAACGGTCAACCGCTCGGCGAGACCGGTCTGAACGCCGGGGTATGCGCCTGTTTCGGTGCGCCGGTCATTATGATTTCAGGCGATCAGGCGGTGTGCGATGAGGCGCGGGAGATTCTGGGCGAGGTCGAGACCGCGGTGGTCAAGCGCGCCAGCGGGCGCATGGCTGCCGAATGCCTGCCCATCCAGGTAGCCCAGGGGTTGATTCAGACCTGCGCTACCCGCGCCGTCAGCCGTTTGCAGGAAGGTCAGGCGCCAGCGCCATTGAAAATCGCCACCCCAATTCACATGGCGGTGGATTTCGTTCAGTCTGAAATGGCAGACAGAGCCATGCTCCTGCCTGGAGCGGAGAGGCGAGAGGGACGTCGGGTTGAATACACCGCTTCGGATATGCTTCAGATATACGCTGCTTTTCGCGCCATGCTTGCCCTGGCACGCGGATAAGGAGAAACCATGCCATTCATCGAACTCAACCGGGCAAGATTGTATTACGAGCTTTTGGGCGAAGATCGCCCTCATCTCCCACCGGTTCTCTTGATTCACGGCTCTACGGTCACCGGACGCGCTGATTGGGGGCTGGCGGCGCCGTTGCTCGCCCGTCATCATCGGGTCATCTTACCGGATTGCAGAGGTCACGGTCGGAGCGAGAACCCCGATAGGAGTTACTCGTTCCGTCAAATGGCAGACGATTTCGCCCAGATGATTCCGGCGCTTGGCTATGATAAAGCGCATATCGTCGGTCACAGCAACGGGGGCAACGTCGCCCTGGTGTTGTTGATAGAACACCCTGAAGTGGTGCAAAGCGCAGTTTTACAGGCAGCCAATGCCTATGTCAGCCAGGATTTGATTGATAAAGAACCCGCCATCTTCGATCCGGACAGGGTAGCCCGTGAGAGTCCAGACTGGATGAATGAGATGATCGCTCTCCACAGCCCCACCCATGGCGCAGATTACTGGCGAGAGCTACTCCGACTCACCGTGCAGGAAATCATCACCCAACCCAACTACACGCCGCAAGATCTGGCTAAAGTTCAGCGACCGGTTCTGGTCATTCAGGGTGAAGAAGACCGGGTGAATGCGCCCTCTCGCCACGCCCAATTTATCGCCAGGCATATCCCCGATGCCGAGCTTTGGACCCCGGCGGGGATCGGGCATAATGTTCATGAGGAGTGTCTGTTTGAGTGGATAGAGCGCGTCGAGAATTTTTGGGCGCGGCGCGGCGACTCCGCCAACGACGCCCTGTACCGCCTGTGTCGCGCCCGCTTTTCGGACGAACGCCGCACAATTTTCGAGGTGCACGCCATACCAATCCGCCCAGACCGGGAAACCCCAGGGATGAAGGCATATCGCATCGCCGGGAAAGTGCTGACTCGAGATCAGTTAGAGGCAATAGACGACCTGTTGCCCCGCATCGCCGACGGGCAGAACCTGTTAATTGAACCCGAGGTGAACGTTCTGCTGGATGAAGGCGCGCCCTGGGCACTGGTCAATCGAAGCGTTACGGATGTGCGCCGCGAGCCAGGCGACGCTTCAGAACGCCTCACCCAGGCGCTCCTGGGCGAAAGCCTGCGCATCCTTGAAGAGCGCGAGGGCTGGGCGCGAGTCAGGCTGGAAAAAGACGGCTATCTCGGCTGGGCGCACACAAACGGTCTTCTGCGCTGCAGCCCGGAACAAGCGCAGGAATACCAGAAGAACTGTAACAGCCTGGTTATCGCCGAATTGGCTTCAGCCTGGCGAACCCCCAACAGCGCCCAACCGGCGGATATCATCGGTAAACTGCCCTTTGGCATCCCCGTCTGGGTTACCAATCTGACCGGGGACAAAGCCGCCGTGCGTCTGCCCGATGAACGCACATTCTGGGTGGATGCAGAGAATATCATCCCGCTCTCAGAACGCCCTGCGCCCGACGTTGCCGGAATTGCTCACGCTCTGCAGCTCATCCATCGCTTTATGGGCGTTCCATACCTTTGGGGTGGGCGCACGCCCTTTGGTTTTGATTGCTCCGGTTTGGCGCAGACATTTCTGGGGTTCCTCGGCGTGGCAGCCCCCCGCGATGCGGACCAGCAATTCGCCGCGGCTACTCCCGTCTCCGGCGCGCCTGAACCCGGCGATTTGCTCTTTTTTGGCTCCCGGCGGGAAGACGCTCGCCGTCCCATCACCCATGTCGCAATCTCGCTCGGCGGCGATGAGGTCATCCACGCCAATGGCACCGCCTGGGGGGTATCCATAAACAGTCTCAACCCCAATCACGCCCTGTTCAACCCCTGGTTGCGAGACAACCTGGTGGGAGTCGGTCGTTTCTGGCAGATATAAGCGCTCGTCAAAGTTAACCAAACTCAACCCATGCATCTCCCAAAAAATGAAACTCACCAGCGAACCCATTACCCTCGACCTGATTACAACCTTTCGCATCGCCCACGGCGCTGATAACCAACGCCACAATGTCATCGCCTGTCTCGAACATGACGGGATAACAGGCTTGGGCGAAGCCCCCGGTGTGGTGTACCACGGGGAGACCCAGGCGGGCATCCTGGCGTATTTCGAGTCGCTCGCGCCAGTGCTTGGCGATGATCCATTCCTTATCGAGACAATCCTCAATCGGCTGCCTGCGGGAAGTCGCGCCGCCAGAGCCGCTCTGGATTCTGCTCTGCACGATTTGTGGGGCAAGTATCTGGGTCAGCCGCTCTATCGCCTGTTCGGATTAGACCCGCAGCAGGTCCCCCTGACATCCTTTACAATCCCGATGGATGAACCGCAGGTGATGGCAGAGCGAGCCAGGCAGAGCGGTTACCCCATCATCAAGGTTAAGCTGGGCGGAAATCAAGACGAAGCCATCGTCAAAGCCATCCGCCAGGCAACGGACGCCCGCCTGCGTCTGGACGCCAACGCCGGCTGGTCGCACGAGCAGGCGTTGGAAATCATCCCCCGTCTGATGGATTACGATATCGAGTTGATCGAACAACCCCTGCCTGCCGATGACCTGGAAGGGTTGATCTGGCTGCGGAACCAGCTCCGCGCCCGCAAGATTCCTGCGCCTATCTTTGGCGATGAGAGCGTGAAGTCGGCGCGGGATGTGGTTGCATTCCAAGACGCCGTGGATGGCGTGGTTATCAAGCTGGCAAAGACCGGCGGATTGCGCGAGGCATTACGCGCCATCGCCGTCGCCCGGGCGCTGGACAAACAGGTGATGATCGGCTGCATGGTTGAGACCACGTTGGGCGTTACCGCCGCTGCTCACCTGGCGCCTCTGTGCGATTTTGTGGACTTAGACGGTCCCCTGCTGATTCGCAATGACCCCTTCGAAGGTTTGCGCTATCAGGGCGCCCGACTCATCCTGCCCACCGCGCCCGGGCTGGGTGTTAACCGAAAAGGGACGCTCGTCTAATCCTCTTCACCGCCACGCATGCGCAGGTAAGACTGGTAACGGCTGGGCTGAATCTCGCCCCGTTCCAGCGCGGCGATAATGGCGCAGCCGGGTTCATGGGCGTGCGTGCAATCGCTGAAGACGCACTCCGCAACCCTGCCGCGCATCTCCGGAAAATAGCCATCCAGTTCTTCAGGCTCGATATCCCAGAGAGCCAAAGCCTTCAACCCTGGCGTATCGGCGATATACCCCCCTTCTTGCAGGGGGAACATTTCGCGCACAACCGTGGTATGCCTGCCTTTGCGGGTCGCCCGACTCACCTCGCGAGCATGCAAATCCAGCCCCGGCAAAATCACATTCAACAGGCTGGATTTTCCCACCCCGGATGGTCCGGCAAAAACAGAGAGCTTGCCGGCTAATCTCTGGCGCAGCTCGGGGATGCCCTCGCCCGTTATGGCGCTGGTGAAGAACACCGGATAACCGAGCGAGGGGTAAAAACCGAATATGGCTTGGGCTTCTTCCAAACCGGTCAGGTCAACCTTGTTGGCTACAATCAAAGCCGGGATGCCCTGCTTTTCGGCGATGACCAGAAAACGGTCCAACATACCCAAACGGGGCGGCGGTTCGGCGGAGGCAAATACGAAAACTGCCTGATTGGGGTTGGCGATGATAATCTGCTGATATTCTCCCCTGGGGGTAGGCGCCAGGCGCGAGAGCATGCTCTGACGCCCCTCGACCGCTTCGATCACCCCTTTACCTTTCCCCAAAGGGGTAACCTGCACCCAATCCCCGATTGCCGCAACATCCCCCAGAAAGGGACCTTTTTTCAGGCGACCGCGCAAGCGACAGACCAAATCAGCCTGGTCTGTGCGAACAGTGTAAAAACCAGACTGAGAGCGGATGATCAGACCACGCAGCTTTTCCAACAGCGCACCCCCAACGGATTCAAGAGCCTCTTATGGAATTATCTGGTTGATTCATTGCGTCTTAAGGGATAGGAGTTGCAGATGGCTCAGGTGTTTTCGTCACATAAAACCCGGATTCCCAGGGATACAACTTGGCTGGCTGGTTATAAAAATACAGCTCAACAAGCCTGCGAAAGATGGGGGCGGCGTAACCCGACCCCTCGCCGATGTTCTCTACAATCACCACCGCGGCGATGTCAGGCTTGTCTTCCCATCCCGCCTCGGTATAGCCCGCAAACCAGGCATGCGGCAACCCGGAACCCGACTGAGCCGTCCCTGTTTTGCCATATACCGGGATATCCAAACCGGTAAAACGGTGCCAGGCTGTGCCATAAGGTTGGGTGCTTGCCACCACTCCCCGCATCGCCTGTTGAATGACCGCCAGATTTTCCGGACTGATGGGCAGTTTCCCAATCGGTTCCGGCTTAAAAGAGACCAACACCCCGCCTTCGGGGGAGACAACCCGTTCGATGACCTGTGGCTTATACAGGGTGCCGCCGTTGCCAATTGCCGCAGTAAAATTGGCGACCTGAATCGGCGTGACCAAAGTGGCTCCCTGACCGATTGCCAGGTTGACGGCGTCCACCTGGTTCTCGGGATCAGGGATGTTGCCAGCTTCTTCCTCTACTCCTTCAATCCCGGTCGGTCTACCCAGCCCAAAACCGCGCGCCATATCGGAGACGGCTTTAGTCATCTCTTCATTGTACAAATCGAGTCCAATATGCCAAAACCAGGGATTGCAGGAGCGAATCAAACCTTCGGGCAAGGTCAGCAATCCACTGGGGATGGTCTTCCCGTCTTGCAGATAATATTCGTAGGTCCAGTCGTTCAGCGTGACCCCCTCTAATTCGGTAAAGAAATAGCCGCATTGATACGTTGACTCTGGCGTAAAACGCCCGCTCTCTAAAGCAGCCGCCATGGTAATGATCTTGAAGACCGAACCAAGCGGGTACAGCCCCTGTGTCGCCCGATTCAGAAGCGGATTGGATTGGCTGCCATATATCTGGTTCATCAAATCGGAATAGTTGAAATTTAACGGCTCAAACGCGTTCGGGTCGAACCCTGGCGAAGACGCCATCGCCAGAACCCGACCTGTATCTCGCTCCAGGACAACAATCGCCCCCCGAAAGCCCTCCAATGCCTTCTGCGCCCCCAATTGGAAGTCTTTATCCAGCGTGGTATAGATTGCCTGGGCTGGCTGCGGGCTGGTCTCTCCAAGTTTGGTGACAACCCTGCCTTGCAGGTTGTAGACATATAAAGCTCCCCCGCGTTTTCCAGACAGATACGCCTCGCCCCATTTTTCCAACCCCGCCTGACCCACCCGCTCATCAATGCTATATCCCTTGCGCAGATATTCCTCTTCCTGACCTTGCTGAATTTGCCCCACGTAGCCAATCACATGGGGAGCAATACCCCATAGGAATAATAACCCGGCTTGGTAGGCCTGAGAATCAAACCGGGTGTTGCAGATAAATGCCCAAAGGTTTTGTGCACCATGCTGGCACGG
>JBBIPD010000196.1:0-6343 GCA_037443025.1 Chloroflexota bacterium | reverse complement strand
ATACATGAAAATGCTTGAACCTTCCAGGCATCAAAAAGCGCAGGCAAATAGATGCGGCACACACATGTGCCGCAACCATGAAGTAATATATTTTAACCTGAGAAAAGCCAGACAGAAAAGATATTGGCAGGATCAATCCGCAGCAATTGCCTGAGCGTCCTGCTCCCGAATTGCCCAAACCTTCTCGGCGCGGTCGGTGAACAAGATGCCATCCAAATGGTCAATCTCATGCTGGAATATCCGCGCCAGCCAGCCTTTTGCTTTAATCCTGATTGGTTTGCCGCGCCGATCGAAACCTTTGATGACCGCTTCCACCGGGCGCTCGACATCGCCTACAAAACCGGGGATGGAGAGACAACCCTCCGTACCGATTTCGGTTTCGCTTGATAGGCGGGCGATTTCGGGATTGACCACGCTGTAAAGTTTGGGCGGCGCGTCCTCATCGTTCTCATCTCCAAACTCCACCACAATAACCCGCCAGGGTACATCCACCTGCGGCGCAGCCAGTCCCACCCCGGGCGCCTCCCGCATGGTTTCGATCATATCGTCAATCAATTTTTGAAGCTCTTGTCCAAAATCGGTTACTTTACGCGCTTTACGGCGTAGCACCGGCGCAGGATTGGTGACAATTTTCCTCAATGCCATAGACGTCTCAAACTGCAATTCCTATAAATATTCTTACAATTGGATATTTTACCCCGAAACGATCTCCCAATCGCTTTCACTCTTAGCAAGTTCTAATAATTCATCCTGGTCTTTATATGTCATCAACCAATCAAGCATCCGTTCACGCTCGCGCTGCGCTTCCGCTTCTTGCTTCCGCCGGGTAAGGGCTTCAATATAACTCGAAACATCCTGGTGCACATGGTCTGGGTTATAAACGCCGCGGAAAATAAATCGAGCCTCGCCGACATTGATGATCACGTTGCCATAGTTGAAATAGAGCTGAATGATCCCATCTCGAAAGTGCTCTATGCTGAGAATCGACTCGAGCGGCGCAGTCTTTTTAATTTCATCCCCCAGGGGCTTGCGCTCGATATCCCGGATTTGATCGGGAGCAAGCTGGTAAATATCGTTGCTCCAATCCAGGTAGCCATACACCCACCAGCCAAAAAACGCCAAAAAACCGATTGCATAGAGCAAGAACATCGGCGCGGTCGAGAAGAAACTTGGTCTGCCTAGAAGATATTCGTCAATCTGGTAAATCACCAGGACCGCCAACAGGAACATAAACATCATGGGAATCCAGGTCTTTCCCAACAGTAAAAGCCAGTGCTTGCGATAAGTAATGACCTTATCCTGTTCATATTGGACCACAAAAAGGGTTCTGATAATATCCCTCAGACTTCCGGGACGGATGGGCTTTTGCGGCTTGCGACGGGTGGGCAAGCGACGGGCGGCGGACGATTCGTTGCCATTCTCAAGAGGCAGACCCATCCGCTCCCGCAGGAGGCGTCGCATCAATTCCTGGTCAGCCTGTTTCACCAGATAGCCGGCGCGAGCTTTGAACCCCTCAATATACACTGGGAACAGGTCCGGGTTGGAGGCTTTGGGCATCTGAATTCCACCGGTAAAGGTGCGCACTTCAATATCGCCATAGCGCAGCACCCGCCCAAACCAGGTTTTATTGACATTGATTGACAGGACGTGGTGTAGAGGCGCTTCGCGACGACTGTTGTATAGCAAGACCACCTTTTCTACCCTGACCACCCGCTGATTGGTCACCACATAAAAATCGTTCCCCCAGTCAACCCAGTTCCAAACCAACCAGACAGACGAGGCGATAAGGGCAAGTGCGCCCCCGAATGCAGCAAAGTTGTGGAGAGACGAATCTCCCAAAAAAGAAACCCCATAAGCCAGGATGGGAATGCCGAGGAGGAAAGTCAAAAGCGGTGGAATGAGCGATAAAACGAGGAAAATCTCATGCTTGCGCGTCAACAGGTGGACTACCTCATCGTCATTCAGCCAATCAAAATCCTGACGTTTCGCAATGTGCCGGCTCTCTGCGCTGATGGTCAGGAACTTCTTGATTAGTGGAAATTCCAACAGGGTGAGAGCAAACAGATCGCGGTCCATCTCAAGCAAGATGGTGGTTTCCAGTGTGGTTACTGTGGCATTTTGGGTGGAGTTATATAAGAGGGCTTCTTCGCCAAAGTACTCCCCTGGACCCAGAATACCCAAAAAGCGCTCTTCATTCTTCTCGATGCAATCAACCCTGACTCTACCCTTATAAACGATATAAAACGCGCTTCCGGGTTGACCCTGGGCGAGAATTACCTTATCTGGTTTATACAATACCGGTTTGAACCTGATGACAATGTGGGCAATTTGAGCTTCATCCATACCCATGAACAAAAAGAGCTGTTGGATAAGCCGAGCCATCTGGGGAATCGTGGGAAGTTGATCTTTACCCATAGCTGCATTTTAGCACGAAGTAAGCGTCAAACGGTACTCTCATGGTGTTCAGGTGCAACTATCAGACCAATTCCACTCCCCAAAAAAGGCAAACCGGATGACTCAAAAGTGATAGAATTAGCCTCCAGGCAATTTGAAAGAATTATCCCGAAAATCCCGCAGATGCTTTCACGGTTATTCCGCTGATTTCGCATCTCAATAATTTTAAGGAGATTGTTTATGCCCATTCATTTCGGCACAGATGGCTGGCGAGCAGTAATCTCAGACACATTCACGTTTCACAACCTGCGTATGGTCACTCAAGCCATAGCCGATGCAGTCAACTCTGACGCCTGGAATGAGGGAGTCCCCGTGCAAGGGAATCCCGATTCGCGCTCCATCGTGGTTGGGTTTGACACCCGCTTTCTATCCGATCGTTACGCCAGCGAGGTGGGGCGAGTCCTGGCGGCAAACGGCTACACGGTGCACCTGGCGCAAGCTGATGCGCCGACGCCGGCGATTTCGTACATGGTGCGCCACCTGGGAGCGATCGCCGGGGTGATGATCACCGCTTCGCATAACGCGCCACGCTATAACGGGGTGAAGCTCAAAGCGGCTTATGGCGGGTCTGCCTTAAGTGAGCAATGCCGTCGGGTGGAGGTATATCTGAACGACAACGAAGCCCGCGCCCGAGGTCCAAACCTGATGGATTTCGAGCAAGCGCGTAAATTGGGCTTGATCCAGCGTTTCAACCCCTTGCCAGCCTACTACGACCACTTGCGCAAACTGATTGATTTCGACACCATCGCCGAAAATCCTCAACGGGTTGTGGTGGATTCGATGTACGGGTCGGGCAGGGGCGTAATCAAGGGTATTCTCCAGGGGACAGGCTGCGAGGTGCAAGAGATACGCGGGGAAATGAACCCCGGGTTTGGAGGGGTGCACCCAGAACCTATCGGGCGATATCTGAACGCCCTGGCGGGAGCAATCAGCACTCATATGGGCAACTTTGGTCTGGCGACGGACGGAGACGCCGACCGAATTGGGGCGATGGATGAGCGGGGTAACTTTGTCGATCCGCACAAAATCATGGCGTTGGCGTTAGCCCACCTGGTTGAAAAACGCGGGTGGAAGGGACCGGTGGTGCGCACCGTCTCGACCACGCGCATGATTGACCGATTGGCGCAACGCTATGGTCTAACGGTCTATGAGACGCCGGTGGGATTCAACCACATCGCCGATTATATGCTCAAAGAAGACATCCTTATTGGAGGGGAAGAATCGGGCGGAATTTCCTTCAGAGGTCACATCCCTGAAGGGGATGGCATCCTGATGGGATTGCTCCTGATTGAGATTGTGGCAGCCTCTGGCAAGTCTCTTTATGATTTGGTTCAGGATTTGCTCGAATCGGTTGGTCCTGCCTATTACCACCGCAGCGACCTGCGCTTAAACTACCCGGTCTCCAAAGCCAAAATGACCCAGCACCTGTTGGAAAGCGCGCCGGGACAGATAGATGGGGTAAAAGTCAGTCAGGTGTGCACCATTGATGGGGTGAAATACTTATTGGAGGACGACTCCTGGCTCTTGATTCGCCCTTCTGGGACAGAACCTGTGCTGAGGGTTTACGCTGAAGGGCGCAGCCCTGAGCTGGTTAAGGCAATGATCGCCTTCGGGGAGCAGGTTGCCGCTCACGTCGATTGACCTTTAAACGCGGAGAGTGAAAGCATAGATTTCTTTCACTCTCCGCCAGTTTTTCAGATGCAATCGCCAACCCGGGCAAGATCGCCTGGGTTTTTGGTTAAGGGGTGGGGCGAATCAATATCTTCAGGCTGTGCGTAAGCGCCTCGCCAGGAAGATGACCACAATGAGTAAAATTGCCATCCCCACCAGCCCAGGGATGCCAACCTGGTCAGCAAATCCGGTCGAGGGGAGTGCTGTGGATGTGGGTCCTGGAGTCAGTTGAGCTGCCGCCGCCTGAGTTAACAGAGCTGCCACCGTCGCCGTCCTTGGGTCTTCCGTAGGCACCGGCGTATCGGTAGGCACCGCCAGGAGCGGGGTGGGAGAAGATGTGGGCGTGACCGGCAGAGGCGTATTGGTTTTGGTCGGTGTGGGGGTAAAAGCAGCCGCTACCGAAGTTTGCGTAATCGCTAACGCCACTGCGGTGTTTTGAGCGTTTAACTCGGCGATTTGTGTGGCTTGCTGGCTTTGACGCCTGGGCAGGTAAAACATGGCATAGGCGACAATGCACACCAGAGCGATGATCGTGATGGCGCCCAAAATCCCGGCTACAATCAAGAATGTTCGGTTGCCGGATTCCTCTGGCGGGGGAACCTCTTCGTTATCCAGGTCAGAATCCAAACGCATTTCGTTCATTTCATCTTCAAAACTCATAGCACTCTCCTCCTGATAAATTGCTCAATCTTATCAATGAGTCCAGAATATCAGCCTTTCCCATTGCAGAGCCGCCAAACGCTCCAATCTGATGTGATACCTTTTCTACACCAGCACCTCAAGATTTGTTAATGGTACCACAACGTTTTCGCCGTTCTCTAACCGAATTTCCCCTGCCTGAGCCCGGATTCCGTTGGGAAGCAGCGTCAAGCCAGGCAGGATGGTTTCTAAAACGCCAATCAGACCGGTATAGGGCGCACGGGTGATCAACACCGTCTGCCCGGGTAAGAATTCGACCGTCTCTCGGGGTAAAGCCACATTTCCCGAGGCAGGCAGAGGGATGACAATCTCCGGGCGTTTGCCAGCAAACCTGTCCCAATTTTCCGCGTTCAGGGAGACCTCGCGCTTCTCGTTTGTGGAGAGCAGCTTGAAAGCCGCCGAGTTCATCGCTCTGCGCCCAATCCCATCGGTCACAATAATGGGATATTGCACCCTGTTGGCAACAGGCAGGAGAGATGCGTCCATGCCGCCCAGAATCAAACCCCGCAACGGCAGCTCTCCGCCCACTTTGATCACCCGCGGATCGCCGCAATAACCGCCCAAAACCACCGCCCCTCGCAGGCTGACATCCAGACGATCTGAGGTTAATTCCTCGTCAGCCGTGCGCGCCAGGACATACATCAAACCGAAATCAATCCGACCATTGCCCCACACCCCCTGAATCAGCGAGCCGGTAGTCTCGACGATAGCGCCGCGCTCCCCCACCAGTTCAACCACATTCCCTGGCATTCCGGCTTTCAATTCGTAAGGCGGGCTCTGCATCTCCAGCAGGATCTGCCCATCGCCAACGACAATCACTTTCCCGTTACGGGGAGCGCGCACGACCCGCTTGATGAAACCCACCGGTCCTGCCAAAACATCGCCCTCTGAGACTTCATCGCCAGCCTGGCATTGCAGGTATGCGTCCGCCTCTTTCGGAGGCAGCCCTAAACCACGGGCGATGTCTAAAAGCATATGCTCTGGCGCAAGGTTCATCTCGGCGATGACATCGGTTGCGCTGATTTTCTGCCCTTTGCGCACCACGAGCCGACCCGCCGAAGGGAGTATTCGTTCGCGACGGATATTGGCAAGGGGGAGAATGTGAGTCACCTGGGCTATCATTAAACGAATATCCTGTTCCAGTGATGCAAGTTTGGTGCCATCAACAGCTCAAAGCCGAACGCCACTTACCGATTAATTCTCGCCTGCGACCTGGATCGTCTGGCAACCGGATGGGACGACCCCGCGCGTCAATCACCACGCCCAAAGCGCCGCCCACCACGCGCAAACCACCTCCACGACCAGCCCCGCCCATCCCTACATCAAAGCGCTGCAGCGGGGTCAGGTGCAGCTTTGCCGATTGCCCTGCAGGTAAAGGCAGCACCACGATTGAACCTTGCTTGACCTCCAGAGGGGTCTCGTTGCCCTCCTCATAGACCATGCGTAAGCGTAAAACCGGCGTGCCAAATCGGGCATTGCCAACCGGCGAGATGACGGTTCCCAGGTTCTGAAAAGTGCT
>JBBIPD010000195.1:0-6365 GCA_037443025.1 Chloroflexota bacterium | reverse complement strand
GGGCGATGCTCTGCAAGCCAGAAGAACAAAAGCGATTGATCGTCTCCGCCGGCACCGAGGTGGGCAACCCCGCCCGGAACCCCACCATGCGCGCCATGTTCATGCCTTGCTCCCCCTCAGGGAAAGCGCATCCCAGGATGAGATCGTCAATTTCCTCCGGCTTCAAGGCTGGGGCTCGGTTCAGCAATTCGACAACCACTGCAGCCGCCATCTCGTCCGGGCGGAAGCTGGTCAGACTCCCTTTTTTTGCTTTGCCAACTGCTGTCCGCGCCGCAGCCACAATTACAGGTTCACGAGAAGCATCTAAGTGATTCATGTCAGCCACTCCTAATTTCTCAAGGGTTTGCCAGTTTGAAGCATGTGCCAGATACGCTCCTGGGTCTTCTGTTCACCGCATAACGACAGAAAAGCCTCACGCTCCAAATCGAGGATATATTGCTCATCAACCCAGGCTGGGGCGCTGAGGTCACCGCCTGTCAAAACAAAGCCCAATTTGCTGGCAATCAGGCGGTCATGTTCAGAGATGTAGCATCCCTCTTTCATCATATAAACTGCCACCCGCAAGGCAGCCAGGGCGTTTTGACCTGCTGCGTAAATTTTCTCCGGCAAAGGTGGTCGGTAAGGTCCGGCTGCCATCGTCAGAACCTCGCGCTTTGCCTCCGCCAGCAGGTGATCGCGATTGAACACAACCCTATCGCAGGGGCTGAGAATCCCCATCTGGCGCGCTTCTTCGGCGCTGGTGGCGACTTTTGCCAGACCAATCTGTTCGAAGGCTCGCTGCAAGAACGGCAAAACCTCTGCATTGTTGGTGCGCATCGGCGGGTTGATCACCCGGCGCATGATCTCCTTCGTCCCGCCCCAGGCAGGGATAACCCCCACCCCGAATTCAACCAGCCCGATATAAGTTTCTGCTGCAGCGACAATCCGGCTGCCGTGCATCGGAATCTCCGCTCCGCCCCCCAGAGCCATGCCAGCCGGGGCAACGACCACCGGCTTGGGGAAATAACGAATGCGCATATTGGTATCCTGCCCCTTACGGACGGCAGCTTCGAGTTGGTCCCATAAGCCGTTTTGGGCTGCCATCGCCACAAAGAACAGGTTTGCCCCAACGCTGAAGTTTTCGCCCTCATTACCGATGACCATTCCGACAAAATCCCTCTCGACCAGGTTCAGCCCTTCCTCAATCATGGAGATGATGTCCTCATCGAGGGCGTTCATCTTGGTGTGGAATTCCACACAGGCGACACCATCCCCAAGGTCAATCAGGGAGGCGCCTGGGTTGCGCTTGATGACCTTCCCCGCGGCTTTCTGCTCCTTCAAAATGATCAACCCCGCCGGACGGTCAATCGGGATGTATTTTTTCTCAGCCGGGTGATAGACCCCGACCTTCGTATCCGCTGCGGTCTGGTAAAAGGCGCTGAAACCCAGGCTGAGCATCTCCTCGACCCAAGGCGCGGGCGGGAAGCCGTATTTTTTCATCTCCTCGACGGTTTCCGCCACACCCAGCATATCCCAGGTTTCGAACGGACCCGCCTCCCGACCAAACCCCCAACGCATGGCATCATCTATCGGCTTGGGTGTGTCGGCAATCTCCGGGATGCGTTCGGAAGCGTAGGCAAAACTCTGGTAAGTGAGCGCACGCACCAGTTGTCCAGCCCGGTCTTCCGATGCCAGCAAGACTTTCAATCGCTTCCCAAGGTCGCTTTCATCTTTAACCTTGCCGATCGACTCGAATCGCACTTTGGCGGCGGGCTGGTATTCCAGGCTTTGCAAATTGAGCGCCCAAAACTCCTTTCCCCCTTCCGGCGTACGCACCTCTTTATAAAATCCTTCTTTGGTTTTGTTTCCCAACGAACCCCTTTGAACCAAAGTCGTGATGAGGTTGTTGACCCGTTCCGAATGGAGATAGCGCAAGGCATGTTCATCATGAGGAATTGCTGGCGCCAGATTCTTACCCACATGATCCCAGACATCAATCCCAACCAAATCTATCAGGCGGAAGGTAGCCGTTTTGGGGTTGCCAATCGGGGGACCGGTGATTGCGTCCACTTCTTCGACTGTATATTGATGCTCCAGGATATAGTCCAGGGCAAACGCCGCGCTGCCAAACGCCAGGCGATTGGCGATGAAATTGGGGGTGTCTTTTGCAGGAACAATGCCTTTGCCCAGGTTGTATTCGCCAAAACGACTGATGATTTCCACCACCTCAGGCAGGGTGTCATTGGTGGGAATAATCTCCAGCAATTTCAAATAGCGAGGGGGGTTGAAGAAATGGGTGCCCAAAAAGTGTTGCCGGAAACCCAAAGAGAGACCTTCGGCGATTGAGTGCACCGGAATGCCCGAAGTGTTGGTGCTGATGATGGTAGATGGTCCACGCAGAGCGTCAATCCGCTCCATTAATGGCCGCTTGATCTTCAGGTTCTCCACAATCGCTTCAATCACCCAATCCACCTCGCCCACCACCCCCAGATCATCCTCTAAATTGCCTATCTTAACCAGAGCGGCATGATCCGGGGTGAAGAAACTCGCAGGGCGGGATTTGATGGCGCGGTCCAACCCTTCGCGCACGATGCGGTTGCGAACCTCTCTGTCTGCCAGGGTCAGCCCTCTGCGTTCTTCATCTGGGGTTAGCTGGTTAGGCGTAATGTCCAGCAGCATCACTGGCACACCTGCATTCGCCAGATGGGCGGCGATGGCTGCTCCCATAGTTCCGGCGCCAATCACGGCTGCTCGGTGAATATGGTATTTCATAGGACCTCCTTATTCATTGTTACTCTCATCGGTGATCGGTTCTCAATCGAATTGCCTGTTCTTCCGCTATGCTTAAACAATTCATCCATCTTCTTTCCTTCTTTCTTCCCTGATGCCCGGTTCAGGCGCAACCAAAACCTTATCCACCCGCAAACCATCCATATCCATCACCTCGAATTTCAACCCAGACCATTCAAATCGGTCACCCACCTCAGGCACGCGCCCGAGGAAGGTCATCACAAAACCTCCCACAGTTTGATAATAATTTCGATCCTGATCCGGTAATACACCCAGGCGGAAGATCTCTCTGAACTCATCTATCGGCAACATCCCATCAACCAGCCAGGAACCGTCTTCACGCCTGAAGATTTCAGGCTCACTGACCTCGCCAAGTTCTGGGATTTCACCCACGATTGCCTCGAGGATATCGAACAGAGAAACCAGCCCCTGGAAACCGCCATATTCATCTATAACCAGGGCGGTATGCACACGGCTTTCGCGAAACAGCTCCAGCACTTTCAAAGCCGGCATTGTTTCGGGGACATAGAGCGGTTGCACCATGACCTCTCTCAGATTGATCGGTTCACCCTTGAAAATCCTGATGAGTAAATCTTTTGCCTGCACCAGACCAACAACATGATCCAGGCTGCCTTGAGCAACCGGGAATCGGGAGTAACTGGAGGAAGTGATCTTCTGTTTAATCTCTTCGATAGGGTCATCCAGGTCAAGCCAAACCACTTCGGTCCGAGGCGTAATCAAGGTTTCCACACGCCGGTCTCCCAATCGAAAGACCGCTTCTACCATATCTTGTTCAGCCTCTTCAAACACACCAGCCTGGGTACCCTGTTCGATCATGACCTTGATTTCTTCCTCAGTTACCGGTGGTTCATTCTTGAGGTTTACCCCCATCAGGCGCAGCACTTTTTCGGAACTTGAGCCCAAGAGATTCACTAAAGGCGAGGTGAGACGAGAAAGCAGCATCATGGGCTGGGCAACTGCTCTGGCAATGCCTTCTGGATTGTTCAATGCCAATCTCTTCGGCACCAACTCACCCAAGACCAGAGTGAAATAGGTGATCAGGATGACCACCACGACAACCCCAATGGCATTGCTATACGCAGCCAAAACCGGAATACTTGCGATTGCCAAGGAAATGTAGTTTGCGATAGTAGCCCCGCCGAACGCCCCGGCAAGGACGCCAACCAGGGTAATCCCAATTTGAACCGCCGCCAGGAAATTGCGCGGGTCGTTTGCCAATTCCAGAGCCGAACGGGCTTTCTCATCGCCGTCATCGGACCGCCGTTTGAGGCGCGCTTTCCTCGCCGAGATCACCGCGATTTCCGCCATTGCAAGCAATCCATTAGCTACAATGAGGGCGAAAATAACCGCTACTTCAAATGCTACCTTCATCCAAAACCTTTTCCAGGCTAAGTTTTACTTGCTTTTCAAGACCTGGTCGTAAAACCTGATCATCCTCTGCACGAAAAGGGTATCTCCCTCGCCATTAAACGTATGTCCTTCATCGGGATAGGTGAAACATTCCACTTGTTTTCCCAAAGCATCCAGACGTTGACACAAATCCAAAGACCATTCCAGGGGGATATCAACGTCATTCTGCCCATGATGGATGCTCACGGCTGCCTGGATTCTGTCCAGATAGTTTATGGGGGAGATATATTGGGTTACATCCTCTGGAACAAGCAGCTCCTCCCAACCCCGCTCGCCGTTGGAGAAATAGGTGAAAATACGCTCATAATTCTTGCGCTCATCGCCGCTCATCGAGCCATACAGTACAGCCGCCTTAATTTCGGGATTGACAGTTATTGACCGTAGGGAGATGCCGCCCCCCATGCTGTGACCCCAAACGCCGATGGAATTGGGGTCTGCCAGCTCAAGCGGTCCAGGCTGCCCACCCTGTGATTTAACCAAGGCGATTAAGTTGAGCACATCGATTGCCATACCCACCCGAAAAAAGTTATCCCCCGAGCCCGATGGAGGATAACCCCGCAAATTGGGATGAAGCACCAGGTAGCCGGAACGAGCCAGAGCGTCTGCATATCGGGTGGTGTAATCCAGAGTGTTGTAAATCGCCGGATCAATGTAGCCATGGACAGCGATGATCACCGGAAAGGGTGGGTTGCCCCTCTTGGGCACGTTCATAAAGCCGTAGATTCTCAACCCATCGCTCGGGTAGGAGATGAGTTTTCGGGAGAAGTAACTGTTCTCAGACATGATATTCTCCACCCTCAATTGCCCGCCGCCATAGGCTCTGGATGCCAGAGTTTCTATGCGATACTCCGCGTATGGCTCAGGGGTGTAGGTGGGCGTGGATTGAGGAGTGGCTGTGGGAACAGGCGTGACGGTAGGTGGATAGGTGAGCGTCGCCTGCGGTTCTGGTGGGCTTACTGTCATGGTGAGGGTTGGATTTATTGTGTGCTGGACCGTGTACAACGCAGTCTGGGCGTGAATCGCATCTGCCACCATGGTATTACACCCGGTCAGAGCGAGAGTTCCCGCAATCAGAAAGATGTTAAGGTTCCGTCTACTAAACATCATCGTGATGATCGCCACCGATAATGAGTATCAGCCAGGAACTTTAGCTGATGCTCAACCCAATCTCACACCCACATTTACCATTCAGGTCAGGTTCCAATCAGCGCAACTCCCGACCGCTATAACCCAGAATGTTCCGGGCGACAATCAGGCGGTTGATCTGACCGGTGCCTTCATAGATGTCGGTAATCTTGGCATCCCGGAACCATTTTTCGAGCAAGGTATCCCGGGTATAGCCAACCGGTCCCATAATCTCTAAAGCTCTCTGGGTGATTTTAGTGACCACATCCCCGGCTCGCACTTTGCTCATCGAGGCTTCCATAGGGTTGTGGATTTTGTTATCCGCCATCCAGACCGCCTTGATGACCAAAAGCCAGGCAGAATGGAGCATCACTTCCATATCGATCACTTCGCGCTCAATATTGGTCAGCTTCTGGCGGGGTAAACCGTAACGGATGGTAATGCCCTGTTGTGCAAGCAATTCTTTAAGCAGTTCCAGGGTCGCTCGAGCGACGCCAATTCCCGTCGCAGCTACCAAAGGGCGGGTTGCATCAAAGGTCGCCATTGCCCCTTTGAAGCCCTTGGTCGTCGTTGGCTCCACGACAACTTCAGGGCTACCCAGGATATTCTCGAAGGGTATGCGGCAATCTTGCAGAACAATCGAGGCGGTATCGCTGGCGCGGATGCCCATCTTATGCTCTAACTTGGTCACTTTGACTCCAGGGGAGCCTGCCTCCACCACAAAGGAACGCATGCCTGCCCGACCTGCGGATGGGTCAATCGTCGCCCAGACGACCACGAAACCATCGCTCACCTCGAGGGATTTATGTCCGGCGGTGACGAAGATTTTCTCCCCATTCAAGACCCACTCGTTCGTCTGGCGATCCAACACGGCAGTGGTGCGGATTGCCGATGTGTCCGAGCCAGCTTGCGGTTCGGTCATTGCCATTGCCCCAAAGGTTGGCTTTTCTTTGGCGAACCGAGCCAGGAATTTTTGCTTTTGCTCCGGGGTGCCTGTGGCTTCAACCGCCGCCGCCCCCAATCCCCCGCCGGGTGTGCAC
>JBBIPD010000194.1:0-6367 GCA_037443025.1 Chloroflexota bacterium | reverse complement strand
TAAATGGCAGCCAGGTTCATACTTATGGCAAATACGCACAAGCCCACAGCAAGCCGAGAAAGTGTCTTGTCACTCATAAGATTGTTCCCGCTCGCCTCCATGAATGGAGCTATCCAGCCTGGCGACCAATTAGCCTACCACATGCCTCGCTCCACGATACACCAACAACCCCAGCACCGCGCCGTACAATAAGTGCCCAATCGCCAGGTGAGTCAGGGGTATCGCCTGCATCTGCGCGCCAGTCGCGGGGAACAGGACCAACCAGGCTCCTGCCAGGAGCAGCAAGCCATACGCCGCGCCGATCACGGCGTGCACCCAGATAGGCGGGGAATAATCTCTGCGCCGCAGCAGCACCGCGTAACACGTTGTAAAGACTGCCCCGTAAATACCGGAGACTGCCAGGCGCGCCAGCACGCCCACCAATGCGCCATTCGCCACATTGGGGGCAAATAGCTCCAGAATCCTGAGCGGTCCAATACCACTGACCCAACCATACGCCAGGAGGTACACCGCCATCGTCAGACCCGCCAGCACTCCGCTTAGCAAACCATCAATCGCTGCGTCGCCCATGCTGATTTCTCTGTTGATGATTTTCTTTGTGTCGGTCATCATCTCTTACGACCTCCTTTTTTTAAGCCTGCTCTCAAGAGCATCGGTTCCATCTCAAGCGGTTGATGAGCATCTCCCGCCTGGCGCAATCGTTTGAATCGGGCATGCTACGCGCCAGGCGTGAGAACTCATTGAGTATCCGGTCTCCCCTGATAATTGCCGGATAAAGGAATAAGCGTATCTCTGCAACTTCCTTGCGCCATTATTTTATTAAAGCCCCGTCCCCTAAACGTTACGAAATGCGTTACGGTCGAATCAGTTTCCTGGTTTTTTGGATTAGAATTACAAAAACCGAGGAAATTTACCCCCATGATTTCCATTTATTTGCTTGGCGCGCCGCAGATCGAAGTAGATAGCGTCCCTGTGCAGGTGGACACCCGCAAGGCGATTGCCATCCTCGCCTATCTGGCGGTCGGCGGAGAGCGCCACACACGCGATGCTATCGCGGCGCTGTTATGGGAGGATTATGACGCCGTCCATGCACGCGGCGCGCTGCGCCGGACGTTATCCGCGCTGAATAAAGCCCTGCAAGGTCAGTCGCTGCATATCGAGGGCGGATTGATTGGACTTGACCTCACCCAGGGTGTGTGGGTGGATGTGGTTGAATTCAATCGCCTGCTGGCAAGCTGCGCCTCCCACGGGCATTCCACCCAACAGGTCTGCCCGCAATGTGTGGAACCCCTGCAGAAGGCAATTGCCCTCTATCGAGGGGATTTTCTGGCAGGGTTCTCGCTGCGAGATAGCGTGGCATTCGATGACTGGCAATTCTTCCAAACCGAGACTCTCCGCCGCAGCCTGTCTGGCGCGCTGGAGCGGCTGGTGCAGGTCTGCGCTGTCCAGGAGGATTATCCGTCTGCCATTGCATACGCGCAGCGCTGGCTTTCTTTAGACTCCCTCCACGAACCTGCCCACCGCAGGCTGATGTCTCTCTATGCCCTGAGCGGTCAGCGCAATGCCGCCCTGCGCCAGTACCACGAATGTGCGCGCATCCTCGATAAAGAACTGGGGGTGCCGCCCCTGGAAGAAACCACCCGTTTGTACCTGGAGATCAAAGAAAAACGAGACGACCGGAGCGCCCTGCCCCAGAAAGCTGGCGCAGAGCCAACCCTGGGTTGGGAGAGTCAGCCTGAGAACACCCCCACTTCTATCTCCGTTCCGGAAAAGCCGGGCGATGAGATCCGGTCTCAACCCGGACTCACCTCTCTTCCCTTCATCGGTCGCGAAGCAGAATGGCGCTCACTCCAGCAAGCCTACCACAAGGCGCGTTCGGAGGGCTATTTCGTCGTTTTGGAAGGCGAGGCTGGCATCGGAAAAACTCGCCTTGCAGAAGAGTATCTGGCGTATGCTCGCTCACAAGGAGCCGAGATCATCCAAACGCGCTGCTTCGAAGGGGAAGACAACCTGGCTTACGCCCCATTCGTTGATGGTCTGGCGAAAGCCATTGAGCAAACCTCCCGTCCTGATTGGCATATTTCCGTTCCCCACACTCTGCTAAGCGAAGCTGCCCGCCTCCTCCCGACGCTATCCAGGCTGCGAAACGATCTGCCTGTTCCAGCTCCATCCGAATCCCCCGGCGCTCAGACCCGTTTCTTTGCAGGTTTGAGTGAAGTGATCTGGTCGCTTTGCGCCGGACAATCCCCAGGAGTGCTGTTCATTGACGACATCCACTGGGCGGATGAAGCCTCGCTCGATTTGCTCACCTATCTGGTGCGCAGGCTGCGTGCTCACCCATTATTCATCCTGGCGACCTGGCGCAACGAAGACCTGGATTCCGGGCACCGCCTGCGACGCCTGCTGGCGGACGCCCAGCGGAATGGGTATGGGGAATTGCTGAGCCTCTCCCGTCTCGATGCTCGCTCCATTGAAGCGCTGGTTCAAGCCTCCTCGACCGATTTTGGCACCGAATCCACAGCTCTCAGCCAGAAACTGTATCAGGAAACCGAGGGGCTGCCGTTTTTTGTGGTGGAATACCTGGCTGCGTTACCCGCAAATATAGAACAGGTCGCCCCCCAAGAATGGGGCATGCCGTATAGCGTCCGCGACCTGCTCCGTTCACGCCTGGTGCAAATTGATGAGACGGGCTGGCAACTATTACAGGCAGCCGCAGTCATCGGTCGCTCTTTTGACTTCGATACCCTGCGCGCGACCAGCGGGCGCGCGGAAGATGAGACCATCTCCACCCTGGAAGCCCTGATCAACCGCGGCTTGATTCGCGAGATTCAGTCCGCCGCTCAAGGGATCTCGCCAGAAAGCTCCCGCCCGCCGGGCTATGATTTCAGCCACGAAAAGCTGAGAGAGTTTGTGTATGGCGAGACCAGCCTGGCGCGCAAAAG
Source organism: Chloroflexota bacterium (assembly GCA_037443025.1). Taxonomy (GTDB): domain Bacteria; phylum Chloroflexota; class Anaerolineae; order Anaerolineales; family UBA4823; genus JAQBDA01. The sequence continues at coordinate 3,425 of JBBIPD010000194.1, read as the reverse complement.
GCTGCTCCATCTGCGCGCCGCCGAGGCATTGGTGAGCCATTCACGCAGCCTGCGCGACCAGATTGCCCACTTCGGGCAAATTTCCTATCACTACAAACCAGGCGGTCGGCCTTGGGAACGCGCGGTTTATTTTCTCCGGGCTGGCGAACAAGCCCGTGCTGTCTACGCTAACATCGAAGCGTTGGGACACTTTCAGGCAGCCCTGGCAATGGGGCACCCCGATATCGCTCTCGTAAACGAGGCAATCGGCGACATGCAGCTCTTGCTGGGACACTATCGCCCCGCAATCAACAGTTTTAAGGCGGCTCTTGCTCAACTGAATCTCCCCAGGGATATCGCCCGCCTGAAGCACAAACTGGGTAAGGTCTATCACCGCCTGGGAGAATGGGAACACGCCGAGGCATGCTACCAGATTTGCCTGGAAGCTCTTGAAAGCGATACCAACCTCCCCCTCCAGGCTGGCGTCTATGCCGATTGGAGCCTGACGGCTTATCAACGGCGGCAGATAGAGCGCGCCGGGCAGATGGCTGAAAAGGCGCTCGCTCTGGCTGAAACCGCCGACGACGCCCTGTCTCTGGCTCAAGCCCACAACATTCTGGGAATCTTATCCCGCAACCGCAATGAGCTCCAGCAGGCGGCATCCCATCTGGAGCAAAGCCTGTCTCTGGCAAACCGTCTGGCTCACCCCGGGGCGCGCATCGCCGCTCTCAATAATCTCTGCCTGGTGTACGCCGATCAAGGAGACCTGAACCGGGCAATCGAATACGCCCAGCAGGCATTGGATTTATGCGCCAGCCTGGGCGATCGCCATCGTGAAGCCGCTTTGCACAACAATCTGGCTGATCTCTACCACCTCCTGGGTCGCAGGGAAGACTCGATGACCCACCTCAAGCAAGCCGTGGCGATTTTCTCAGAGGTGGATGGCATGGAGCTGCGGGAATCCGAAACCGGCGGCGAGCAGCGCCAGACGCATCTGGAGATTTGGAAGCTCACCGAGTGGTGATGATGGGAAATCAGCCTTCGTCTGGAAAAAGCAGCCGACTGACCGCCTGCAGATTGGGCAATATCTGGCAGGCATACCGGCGCGACTCGGGGGTCGGCGCCAGCATATCCGGGACCATGATGGCAGGCATCCCGGCGGCGTGGGCAGCCTGAATACCCGCGTTCGAGTCCTCGAGCACCAGGCAGCTTTCCTCAGGGACCTCCAGCCTTCTACACGCCAGCAGGTAGATATCTGGGGCGGGTTTGCCGTTTTGCACCTCATCTCCACCGACGATGACCTCAAAATAGCCATTGTTCAACCCGGCGCTCTTGAGATTGCGGTCAATAATCCGCCTGGTAGTTGAGCTGGCTAGCGCCCGGGCAAGCCCGGCTGCCTTGACCTTCGCCAGCAACTCCAGCAAACCCGGCTTAAGCGGGATGCCGCGGGCGGCGATATATTCATCCAGATATACCTGCCGGCGCGCATAGACCAGGTCAAAGGGGAAATCCGCCCCAAATATCTGCCGGGAACAGCGCTCGACGTCCGCCCGCGTCAGCCCAACAATCCAGGTAAACGCCTCGGAGGGAAATTCGTACCCCAAGTCGCGCGCAGCCTGCTGCCAGGCTTCCTGGGCGAGCCGCTCGGTGTCGAACATCAACCCATCCATATCGAATATAATTGCACGCAGCCTCGATCTCAAATCCATAGCACAAGCCCAAAGTATACTCCAGCCAGGGCATTGATGATTAATATCGTGGTTCATCTCCACACAATTTTACAACGCCAGACGCCCGCCGGGTTGGTCAGCCAGCTTGAGGTGCAACTTCCGACCGCCTCCACCCTAGCCGATTTGTTGAGTCACCTGAAGATAGAGCTTGCCCCCGAACACCTGCTGCTGGTGGTCAACGGACGAATCGCCGAGATGAATCAGGTTCTCTCCGAAGGCGACCAGGTGAACCTGATGCCGGCAATGTCTGGCGGTAACCGCTGACTGCCATTACAATTAATTTCACCCGTACCGGCAACTCCCCCCAACCCCGGAATCATCGGGCGGGGATATCTCGACAGACCAGGATAACCGATGGGCATGATTCAACCCAAATTAAAAAATGACGCCCTCTTGCAGGATATCGCCCAGGCGAGGCAAGATATTGACCACCTTCATTTCTGGTGGTTGGGACAGAGTGGTTTCCTCGTCGTATGGCGGAGCTCCTCTCTTCTGCTTGACCCCTACCTCTCCGATTCTCTGACCAAGAAATACGCTGGCACAGACAAACCGCACGTGCGTATGACCGAGCGTCCCATCCCTCCTTCACGATTGGATTTCATCAATATCGTCACCTCCAGCCACAACCATACCGATCACCTGGATGGGGAGACCCTCAAGCCCTTGCTGCAATCCAACCCAGACCTGGTTATCCTGGTTTCGGAGGCAAACCGTGAGTTTGCCGCCCAACGCCTGCAGGTAGCTCCTGAACGCCTAACCGGCATCTGCATCGATCAGCCGGCGAATGTTGGCGATTACACTTTTTGGGCGATCCCCTCCGCCCACGAAACAGTCGAGGTGGATGCTGCCGGAAATCCCAGGTATATGGGCTTGATCATCCAATGCGCCGGGAGAACGTTGTACCACAGTGGAGATACAGTCCTCTATCCGGGGTTGGCTGAGCGGCTGCGTCAGTGGCGTATAGATGTGGGGTTATTGCCCATCAATGGGCGCGACCCCCAACGCGGGGTGGCAGGCAACCTCAGCGGAAGAGAGGCGGCTCAGTTAGCGCGGGAGAGCGAAATGAGGCTCGTCATCCCTTGCCACTACGAAATGTTCGAATTTAATACCGCTTCCCCCGACGAGTTTATCTGGGCATGTCGTGAACTCTGTCAGCCTTTCCACATCCTCAAATGTGGAGAGCGCTTTAGCCTGTAAGAGGGGAGAATAATCTTTCAGTCAGACCCCCCAATACCAGGGAGTTATCCGTCTGGCTTCCTCTTGCGCCTGTTGAACCAACTCAGCCACCCTTGCCATCATTTTCTCGGTTAACCGGCGCAATTCGCGATAATTGAGTTTCTCGGAGACAGAAGTCGGTATCTCGAATACATCCCCAAATCGGACAAAGCAATCCCCTCCAAACTGCCAACGTCCGAAGGTGTGCCGGTTGTGGAAAAAACCCCGGATCGTGCGGGCGCAACTTTGAGGGACATAAAAACCGACCGGGACGAGCGGAGCTCCACTCTCGACCGCTAACAATGCTGCTCCGACCCCTGCCCGGTGAAATCTCCTCCCGTCGTTCAGCCGCCCCTCGGGGAAGATCGCTACCGAATGCCCCAGCCCCAATTTCTCTTTTGCGGCATCCAACGCCTCTCGCCCCCTTCCAACATACACCGGAATCTGATCGGCAAGCGCCAGCAGACCTCCGCCCAACGGCAGGGTGAAGGTTTCTGCCTG
>JBBIPD010000193.1:0-6376 GCA_037443025.1 Chloroflexota bacterium | reverse complement strand
GCTTCGACTGGAGAGGAGTAAAGGCTGGTGACCTGAAAATTGATCGCTTCGGTGGGGGCGTAAACATCCATCAGACCATTTGCAAACACATAAGCCTTATTTTCTCCCAACGCCAGACTGGCTTTTCTTAAATCCAATGCGATAAGGACATTTTCACCAAGAACGATGGCGCCATCCCCGCTGACTTCTAAACCGGAGTGTGCGCTCAATCCAAGACCAATCCATTTGGGGTTGTTGTAGACAAGTGAGAATAATCTTCCCCAACGGTTGCCTTCTAAGAGTTGGGTCTCGATATGGGCAGGAAGTAAGCGCAGACCATTTGTCCACTCCACCTGACCGGATAAGAAGTTGCGCGAGGCGGTTATGTCACCGTAGGGTTCTCCCGAAGGTGGGGGATATCTAAGAATATATTTCTCTCCCGCCAGAGAAGCAGCAGCGTCATCCAGGAGCAAGGCAGAACCCTTTTTCCACTGTTCAATAACCAATGAGGCTATCTCAGGTTCAATTCGGTTGGGGTCTTTTCCGGTGAGAAGAATCCCATCGTATTGATCCTTTGGCAAGTTTTGCACATCTTGATTGAGATTAACCAACAGAATATCCGCGGTTACCCCCATGGCGGCTGCCAGACGCCGGGCGATTGCTTCAGATTCAACGCTTGAGGGGTATCCTGCAACGACGATTAAAATATTGCTCTCTGTTCCTCCAGCAATTTCGCTGAATCTCTCCAGCACGGGATTAGACTCCCTGAGTGGCAGCAATCCGCCGCTTAAAATAAGCGTTCCTGCACCATCGGGTAGAGAAGTAAACCCAAAATCACGTCTGAGCTCGTCCTCCGGAGGTTCTAGGGAGTGCTGTCGGGTAATCAGGTCATATTGATAATCGCCCGGAGCCAGCATATGAACCAGCAGGTTACGCGTGCTCAGCAAGGGGGTGCATGGCAGTATGGCAACACCGCTTTCCCCGCAGCCGATATAGTGGGTGGATTCGAAACTGTGATATGTGGCTGCGTCCAGCACCATGACGCCTGTTCTTCCAAACACATTTTCTAGATAATTGCCATAAGGGATGTTTACACCGGTTCCTGTATCTATCCCGACCCCAATATGCGGATTTCCAGGCAGGCTGATGGCGTTGATCAACCGCCCGATATGACCGTTTTGTAGAAAAGAAGTATCCAGGATGGCATGTTGTAACCCGAACAAGAATCCGTGTTTTTCAGCATCGCCCCATACGTCTGCGGCGCTGAAATAAAAAGCGCGCTTGGCGTCGAAACCGGGCTGGTACCCGTTTAGCATGACTGCTGAGAGAAGATTGCTTCCCGCTCCGGCGCCGCCAATGACGACATTTTGTTGGTAGGCGCGAACCAATGCGCCTTCAATTAAAGTGCCCCCAATGACCTGCATGGCGATATCGGGATTTCCATCTGGAATGAATATCGCCGAAAGATTTTGGTTAAAGTATGTCAGGTTTTGGCTGTCCAACGCATCCTGACGAGTATAAATAGGGGCGACATCAACCTGGCAAGTCATATAACTGAGAGCCACTTGTTGGCAGACAGCCCCGATTTCCTGACGGTAGTTGTCGGCAATGATCTCAAGCTGTTGGCGCTCTTGCAGAGTAATCTCTTGAGGGTTGGAAGCAAGGGTCGCCGGTAAGAGCAGGATGTTCACAAAGCCGGAGTGATGATGTTTGCTGGCAGCCCTTGAAAAGTCTGGGAGTATCTCCGAGTATCCGCCCCCGCTGGGAACGAGTAATGGATTAAGTTCCCCAAATTGCGCATAGCCATTATCTATAAATAACAGACTCTTAAAGACTAAAATCAGTAAAATCAGAAGAAGAGAGAAGGTTTTATGGTCAATTCTGAGGTATCGCATTATGGAGTTATCCAGGTTGGTCTCGATAGGTGGTCATAAAGTCAGACAGCAGGCGTAAATACTCCGCGCACAGCCCTGCGCAGATTCTACTCAATTAATCACATGAGATTTTAGATTATCTTATTTTACCCTGAGAATATGGGTGATGATTGTCGAGCCGCTGCCGCCAATGTTTTGTGCCATGCCAATCCTGGCGCCATCCACCTGATTGGGTCCAGCTTCCCCTCGGAGTTGTTGGACAACCTCGACGATTTGGTAAATTCCAGTCGCTCCAACGGGATGACCGCGGGCTTTCAATCCGCCCATTGTGCAGATTGGAATACGCCCTGTTAGACTGATTTCATTATCCAACGCCAGCTTTGGCGCTTGACCGGCTTCGGCAAAACCACACGCCTCCAGAGATAGGGCGCTCATAATCGAAAAAGCATCGTGTAACTCAAAAAAATCAATATCTGCGGGTCCTAAACCTGCCTGGGAGTATGCGCGCCGGGCAGATTTTTCAGCGGCAGCAAGCCAGGTGATCTGTCGCCGGTCGTGTATCGCGATCGTGTCTGTTGCTGAAGCAGACCCGATGATTGTTACCAGGCGACGTACTCTTCCATTGGTTTTGATGTTTTCTGCAGGCACAACCACAACCGCCGCAGCGCCATCCCCAATGGGGGAAGCATCCAGAAGGTTGATTGGCTCAGCAACCATCCGCGCTTTTTTATAGTCATCCTCCGTGATCACCTCACGCAACCGGGCAAACGGGTTGTTGATTGCATTCGCGTGGGCGTTGATGGAAAAAGGCGCAAAATCGGTGTGCTTCCAACCATATTCATAGAGATATCGTTGCATCACCAACGCATTTAGGGCGACAAAGGACAACCCGTGGATTGTTTCGTAATCTGCGTCGGCTGCTTCCGCCAGTGCCGCGGTGGTGTCCACACCCTTGGTTTCGGTCATCTTTTCCACCCCCAACGCAATCGCCGATTCCATCTCGCCTGAACCGACCGCCATGATTGCGGCTCTCAGGGCGGCTGCTCCAGAACCGCACGCAGCCTCGACTTTGACAGCTTCGATATATTTTAGATTCACCCAATCGGCGATCAAGGTTGCCAGGTTTTCCTGCCGGCTGAGCACGCCGGATAACATATTACCAACAAAGAGACCCTCAACCCGGTCACGACCGGCGTCGTTTAGCGCGGCGAGGATTGCCTCTCCGGCAATTTCACGCAAAGAAAGATTCCAATGTTCGCCAATCGGTGTTTGTCCGACGCCCAATATCGCAATTTCACGCATAAGAGAAGTTCCCTTGTTTACTTGGATTTTGACCTATTTTAACTCTTCAGACTATCAGAATCTATCCGATATCGAGAGACATGCTTGGCGGAATCTCAACAATAGCAGGAGATTTGAACTGCTGCCTGATGAATGTATCCCTGATGATCAACTCAGACTGCTTTTATGTGACAAAATATATCTGACAGGCTTCGTCAATCAGTTCTGGCGTGAGTTTAGGGGGGATATTATCATACTCGCAAATCGCCTGGAGGGTTCGGAGAATATCTCTGGGGTGAACAGCCTGCAACGTCCGTCCGGTTTGGATATACCACCGTTGTATCAAATAGACAAAAGCCTCTTTATCGAAGGCGATATTGAATTGCTTACACATCTGAACGAATATCTGGTAAAACAATTTTTCATCCGGCGACTTGACCTCGACTTTCATCTGGATACGTCTGAGGAAAGCATCGTCAACCAGGGACATCGGGTCAAGGTTCGTACTGAAAACCAGAAACATGCGAAACGGGACAACAATGGTCTGCCCGGTGTTTAATCTCAAGAAGTCTATCTCATTTTCAAGCGGAACGATCCACCGGTTGAGCAGGTCAGCAGGGCGAATTTGCTGGCGTCCAAAATCATCAATCAGAAAGAGTCCGCCATTCGCCTTCATCTGAAGAGGAGCCTCATAGAACTTTGAGAGGGGGTCGAAACGTAAATCAAGCGATTCCATCTTCAATTCACCCCCGACCATGACCGATGGGCGCTTGAATAAACCCCAACGCATATCCACTCGACCGATTTCGACCGTGCGTCCGCCTTCAACGGGGATTGACTTATGCACCAATCTATCGTGAATCTGGATGATCTGACCGCCAGCGCTTACCGCGTAGGGAATCCAGATTGGATCTGTCCCGGCTATCAGCTTACCGATCGCCTGGGCGATGGTTGTCTTGCCATTTCCTGGAGGTCCATATAGGAAGAGGGACTTGCCATTATTAATCGCAGGACCAATCCGCCGGTGAAAATTATCTGGAAGGATTAAACCGCGAAGCGATTCTTTGACCAATACATTGCTGATTCGCTGCCGCTTATGGGTCTGGAGTTCAATGCCTCGAATGTACGCGGGTATAGATACCGGCACAGGTCCGATATAGGAACAACGCTCAAAGGCATCTCTGGCGCGTTGCTCGCCAGCATCGGTCAGTGTGTATACATAACCGATACGTCCAAGTTCAGAATTTGCCTTGGACACTTCCACCAGATGTTCTTTTTGCATCCACAGGAGCAGGTTATCAATGACGCGAGAAGAAATCTTAAGCACTTCAGCAAACCGGCTGAGCGAAACATTGCCTTCGTTGAAAAGCAGGCGAAATATGATATCCAATACTATGCTTTGAGGGATTTGAAGGTTCTCAATTTCTTGTGGTTCAGCCAGCAGTTCTTTCAGGCTCATTTCTCCAAACATTGCTCAACTCCCATTCGGGTTGGTGGTGGCTTGATGATTATCTGGTCTCGCCTTATAGCAAAATTCGCCGATAATAATTTGCCGTATAGGTTATTTTATATTGGTCCGTTCAAACATTTTAACACCATCTCCCGCTGATTAAGTCAGGGGTTGGGTCTAAAATGCCTCCCAAATATGTTAGGTAAAGTCCTGGGTGTTGAACATTAAACCGATGATGAGAGATATAAAGTCATATCATCAAAATTGTTATGTCCAGCTTGAAAATCTCTGGTTTAATTAATCAGGGTCAAAAGGGAATTGGGAAAAAACAATGTGGACACTCTTACTCCGCTCTCTCGACGGTAAGCCGCGAGAATATGTGATCTTGCCGGGGAGGACGACCATCGGTCGTCGCTCGGATAATGACATTGTCGTTGCGGATTTATCCGCCTCCCGGGTGCACGCTGAAATCTGGTATAACCCTGATGAAAACCAATTGACGATTTATGACCTGGGTAGCACCAATGGTACATTTGTCAATCGGGAACGCCTGACTGCGCCGCGTCAATTGGCGGTTAAAGATGTGATTCGCATCGGTGAACATCTACTCACCGTATCTTACCAGGACTCAACCAGTCCGCTCCCGCCGCTTGCCGGTAAAACTCAACTTCTAACTCGGGATGTTGTCCTGGAGTCAATAGACCAACACGCAATCCTGATGTATGAAGCGGCTCGTAAACTAAACACAGTGTTGGATGTTGAGACAGTTCTCAAGGAAGTCTCTTCGATGATTAAATTGTCTCTCGGAGCAGACCGGTGTGAAGTGATTTTGCGCGAACAGTTCGACAACTTGCGTGAACTTGGTTTTCCCGTAACGATCGCCAGAATGGCAATTGAGCGTGCATCGGTGGTGAATATCCCTGATATTGCATTAGAGGCAGATCAGGTTCGGGAGAGCGCCTCGCTCCTGCGCATCCGTTCGGTGCTGTGTGTGCCTGTCCTTAGTGGAGAAGAAGTCATTGCACTGATTTATATGTACAAAACACTCCCGGCAGAACGCCCATTTGATCAACAGGATGTTCAACTGGCAGTTGCTATCAGCCATCAAACAGCGTTGACATTACAGCGGATGCAACTCCTGGCGCAAGTCTCGGAAGAACAACGCATTCGCCAGCTCCTGGAACGATTTGTCTCGCCCTCGGAGGCGGAGTACATTCTGAAGAATTATCAGACAATTGATGCGCTCCCCGGCTTAGCCGAACACCGCGTCACTGTTTTGTTCGCCGATATTGCCGACTCAACCGGTCTTGCGGAGCGTCTTGGTCCGATTAAATTTGGAAATGTCCTTTCAAATTATTATCAGCAAATGACCGACATTGTCTTCAGATATAACGGTTTGATAGACAAATATTTGGGAGACGGCATCATGGCGGTTTTTGGGATGACGGGGGATACTAAAAACCATGAAGAAAAGGCGGTCCGCGCGGGATTGGAGATGTTGGACAGATTGGAACTGATGAAACAGAAGGTCGGAGAGGATATCGTGGTTGGAGTGGGGGTCAATACCGGCGAGGTTGTTGCGGGGTATGTGGGGACTCGCCAACGTGTTGAGCATACAGTTTTGGGGGATACGGTGAATGTCGCCGCTGGATTGCAGGAAATTGCCCGTCCCAATCGGCTTGTCGTTGGTCCTGCCACCCAGGCTGCTGTGGTGGGGATGTTTGAAACTCGTCGGGTAGGGTCGTTAACCGTTAAAGGTCGGGCGCGTGAGGTACACGCTTACGAAGTGTTG
>JBBIPD010000192.1:3512-6425 GCA_037443025.1 Chloroflexota bacterium | reverse complement strand
CCGAGGGGATGAGCGTGCTGACGGCTTGGGCGGCGGGCAAGTTCGACTCTGAGCGCATCGCCAAATCGGTCAAAGAGTTCAACGTCGCGGCGAAGGTGAGCAAGAAGCGCATCGTTCTGCCGGGGCATGTGGCGGTGCTTTCGGGCGAGCTGGAAGCCGAACTGCCGGATTGGGAAGTGCGGGTGGGTCCCCGCGAGGCGGTGGACATCCCCAAGTTTTATAAACAGGCGTTAGGATAAAGTTGCCTCTCAACCGCCTCGCCTCCCTTCCCCCTTCTCCCCATGAGGGGAAGAGGGGCAGGGAAGGGAGGCGAGGGGAGAGGGGTCGCTGACGATGCCCGATCATCTGGTCGTTTTCGAGAGCGCTGAAGCTGAGGTGCGCGTGCCGACCGGGACGCTGCTCTCGGAGGCGGCGCGCCAGGCGGGCGTGGAGCTGATGCAACCTTGCGGAGGGCAGGGTCGCTGTGGGCGGTGCGCGGTTCAGGTTACCGGTGGGACCGTGCGCCGCCGCAGCGCGCTGCGCCTTTCAAAAGAAGATATCGAGGCGGGTTACGCCCTGGCGTGCCAGAGCGTGGTCGAAGGCGATGTCCGGGTGTTCATCCCGCCCCAGGAGAAGATCGAACGCCGCCTGACCAGCGACCGCACCGCAGCCGAGATAACCGTCCCGCCGGCGTACGACCCCTGGCGCTGGCAGCCGATTCACCGCGCTGTGCTGCGCCTCTCGCCGCCCAGCCTGGATGACCAGACCGACGACTGGAGTCGCCTGCAGACCGCCTTCCGTCAGCAAGCCAACCTGCCCCAAATTCGCGGCTCGCTGAATGCGCTGCAGCGGGTGGGGGATACGTTGCGCCAGGGCGATTGGACCGTCAGCGCCATCTACGAGACCGACACCTGGGATTGCGGCGATTGCCCGCCGCGCCTGATAGCCCTCTTCCCCGGCATCCAGGACGAAGACGACCCCATCTGGGCGGCGGCGATAGACATCGGCACCACCACGGTCACCCTGTGGCTGGTGGACCTGGTGACGGGTGAGGTGCGCGCCCAGGTCGCCGAGTACAACGGGCAGATCGCCCGCGGCGAGGATGTCATCTCGCGGATCGTTTATTCCAGTAAGGACGGCGGCGCTCAGGAGTTGCAGCGCCTGGTGCTGGAGACCATCAACAGCCTGGTGGAGCTTGCCTGCAAACGGGTGAGGGCAAAACCCGAGGAAGTGGTCAAAGCCGTCATCGCCGGCAACAGCACCATGATGCACCTCTTGCTGGGCATCCCCGCCGCGAGCATCCGCCTTTCGCCGTTCATCACCGCGGTCAACCACGTCCCGAGTCTGCTGGCGCGGGAGGTGGGTCTCGCCATCCATCCCGAAGGGCGGGTGGACTGCCTGCCCGGCGTGGCAAGCTATGTGGGGGCAGACATCACCGCCGGCGTCTTTGCCTCCGGCATGGACGCCACCGAGAAGCTCACCCTGTTCCTGGACGTTGGCACCAACGGCGAGATGGTGCTGGGGACGCGGGATTGGCTGGTGACCTGCGCCTGCTCGGCGGGACCGGCGTTCGAAGGGGCGGGGGTCGAATTCGGGATGCGCGCCACCACCGGTGCCATCGAGGAAGTCTGGATCAATAGCAAGACATACGAGCCGAGCTACCGCGTCATCGGCGGGGTGAAGCCGCGTGGCATTTGCGGTTCGGGGTTGATTTCCTTGCTGGCGGAGCTGTTTCTCACCGGCGTGATTGATAAAGCCGGGCATGTCAACACCCGCCTGGAGACGCCCCGGACGCGGGAGGGCGAACACGGCGCGGAGTATGTGATTGCCTGGGCGGATGAGACCTCCATTGGGAGGGATATCGTCATCACCAACGTGGATATTGACAACCTGCTGCGGGCTAAAGCCGCCATCTACGCCGGTTTCACCATCCTGGCGGACCGGGTGGGCGTGCCTTTGGAAGAGGTGGAGCAGGTGTTGATTGGCGGTTCGTTCGGCAAGTATATCAACGTGGAGAAAGCGGTGCAGATTGGCTTGTTGCCGGATATGGAGTGGGAACGCTTCCATTTCCTGGGCAACACCTCGGTGCGCGGCGCATACCACGCCCTGCTGGATCGGGAGGCGCGCCTGCGCATCCAATCCATCGCCGGACGGATGACCTACATCGAGCTGTCGGCTGACAACAGTTTCTATGAAGCGTTCATGTCGGCGCTGTTCCTGCCCCACACCGACCTCAGCCGCTTCCCCAGCGTGGCAGAGGCGATCAAAGAACGAACCGGATAAAGAGGTCACCGCAGAGACGCAGAAAAGAGACATCACCGCAGAGACGCCGAGAACGCGGAGTTAAAGAGACATCAACGCAGAGACGCCGAGATTTTTGGGTATGAGATCGCAGGATCAGATTACCGAGGTTATTATTGGGGCAGCCATTGAGGTCCATCGTGCATTGGGACCAGGATTGCTTGAATCAGCCTATGAGGAGTGCTTGTGCCGTGAGCTGGATTTGCGCAATGTGTCTTACTCGAGGCAAGTGCCTCTGCCCGTTGAATATAAAGGATTGTCGCTGGACTGCGACTATCGCCTGGATTTAGTTGTCGAAGAGAGGGTTGTGGTTGAACTCAAATCAGTAGAAAGCCTCTTGCCTGTTCACGAAGCCCAACTCCTGACCTATTTGAAGCTTGGCGGATGGCAGATTGGTTTGTTAATCAACTTCAATGTACCAGTTTTGAAACAAGGCATCGTTCGTCGCGTCTACAAGTACCAACCCTCAACGAACATTAATTCTACACATTAAAAAAAAGTGACTGATAATCTCAGCGTACTCCGCGTCTCTGCGGTGAAAAATAAAAAAAAACAAAGACAACTCCACCTCAGTGGCGTAAACAAATAAAACAAAGTCGAAAAACTCAAAGACACACGGGAAGACAAGTAATC
>JBBIPD010000192.1:0-3502 GCA_037443025.1 Chloroflexota bacterium | reverse complement strand
GAACAAATCATCAAAACTCTGCGCACTCCGCGTCTCTGCGGTGAATAAATAAAGAAAGGGTAATCTTATGTACATCATTGGCGAAAACATCCACATCATATCCGATAAAGTCAAAGCCGCCCTGGCGGAGCGGGACGCCAAATTCTTCCAGGAGTTGGCGGTCAAACAGGTGGAAGCGGGCGCCAAAGCCCTCGACCTCAACCTCGGTCCGCGCAAGAAAGACGGCGAAGAGGTGTTCCCCTGGCTGGTCGAGACGGTGGAGAAAGTGGTGGACGTCCCCCTTAGCTTCGACACCACCAACCTGCTCGGCATCGAGGCGGGCTTGAAGAAGGTGACCAAAGCCCAGCCGATTATCAACTCCACCTCCGCCGAGCCGCAGCGTCTGGAACACGTCCCCCTGCTGGCGAAGAAGTACAACACCAAATTGATTGCCCTGACCATGGGGTCTTCGGGGATTCCGGTTGCGGCGGACGACCGGGTGACGATTGCGGTGGAAATCCTCATCCCGCGCATGCTGGAGATTGACTTCCCCATCAGCGATTTGATCATTGACCCCCTGGTGCTGACCGTCTCCGGCTGCCAGGAATACTGCCCGCAGCTCATCGAGGCGGTGCGCACCCTGCAGTATGCCTGGGATCCGCCGCCGACCATCTCGGTGGGGCTGTCGAACGTCTCCAATGCCGTCCCGGCGGAGAACCGCCCGCTCATCAACCGCGTCTATTGCGCCATGCTGATGGGTGTGGGGTTGCAGATGATGATCGCCAACCCGCTGGACGAAGAGTTGAAGTGGGTGGTCAATGTCATCGAAAACCGGGATGACTCCACGCCGGTGGGTCGGCTGTACCTCAAAATCGCCGACCGCATCGCCAACATGGAAGAACCGACCGTCGAGGATGTGGACCTCGCGGACCCGGAGCAGGTCGCCATCTGGAAGACGGTGCAGATTCTGCTGAATAAGGTCATCTACGCCGACGGCTATCTGAACCAATAGAAAAACCAGACTGCCAGCTCGTCCAGGGCTGGCAGTCTCTTTGTAAGCCGTCGCAATCAGACATCGATCCCAGAAACAATCGCCCGGTACCATCCCGGCGATGTTTGCTGTAAATGATCGAGTTCACTTTGCGTGTAGATGAATAAATCTATGCCCACCGGAAATTTCGAGGGCAGGTAATCCGGCAGACGGTCACGGACCGGTTTATCCGCCCTGGATAGGACCAGGCATATATCCACGTCGCTGCCTGGGGTGGGGTGTCCCGTAACCCAAGAGCCAAACCAGATCACCCGCAGGACTTCCGGGCGCGTCTGACGCAGGCGCTGGGCGTATTCACTCACCGCCTGCCGGACTTTTTCGCGGTCAATCGAGCGAATCACGACAGAATTCAAGGATTGCCTCTGGATTTCACCAACCCCGTTCCATGTTCGTACCGATATTATAGCATCCCTGTTACGAAGCATGCAGAGAGACCACCTGCCAACAATCGGGGAATGCTGATTGAACCCGGCGCGATTACGGCGCTAAATGCTCCTGCCAGGAGACGGCGAACTCCGGCGGGATGCGGATGGGGCGGGCGGTTTTCAGGTCGAGATAGACCCACAGGGTTTGCGCCCGCGCCGCAAGCCCTGCCTTGGGGCGCTGCACCAGGTACTGGCGCACAACCGTCGAGCGTTTGAGTTGGGTCAGCCAGGTGGTGACGCGCAGGGTCTCGCCGTAGACGGCGGGATGAGCAATCTCCAGCCAGAGTTTACGCGCCACAAACACCACCCCTTGCGCCTGCGCCTGGCGCAACGTCCAGCGATAGCGTTCGCCGGATTGCAAGCCGCTTTCGATGAGGCGATCCATCAGCGCCCGGTTGGTCAGGCGGTAGCCCTGAGCGGTCTCGCCCCAGGTCACCTGCCATTCCAGGGTCAAAGCCCCGGGTGGAGGGGTCGCCAGGGCGGGGAAGGGCGTCGTGCCGGGCGGGGTATCCAGTTCGACCCCTTGCACGAGCTTATGAAGGATGATGTCGGGAATGGGGACGAAGTTCTGGCTGTTTTCGTCATACAGCCCCCAATCAATCGCCCCCAGGCAGGCGGGCTGCGCCTCGCCCTGCGCCTGAAGGGCGTATTCCCGGCGTGAGAGCAGCCCATCGCACCCAGCCAGGCGGATGTGCGCCAACGCCAGCTCTCCGGGCAGGAGGGGGGTGAGGAATTCCACCTCGATGCGCCGCGGCAGCCAGCTCAGGGCAGGCTCGATGGGGGATAAACCCAGGGCAGATACGAGGGCGTGATCGCTCTCCTCCAGCAGGCTGAGATAGGCGGAAGTGCGCAGGTGCCCGTAGGCGTCGCAATCGTAGCGTTGGATGGGGAGGGGCTGGGTGGGGGGCATGGCTTACTCTAACGATGACAATGATACGCCCGCGCAATCGGATGACCGCGCGGGCAGGTGGTTGGACTGGCGAGGCAGGCGGGTGGGCTCCCCCGTCAGGTCCAGGGAGGGCAAGGAAAGGTTATTTTTTCTCCTCGCTGGCGAGAAATCGGGTCACCTTGGTCCCGCAGACGGGGCAGGTGCCCTTGACCATTCGCCGCTTGCCTTTCACTTCAACGACGCCGTTTTTAATGGCGCGTTTCTGGCGGCACTTGACACAATAGCCTTCAAAATCCATGGTTTCCTCCTTTGTCTGAGAATGACAGCCTGACGGCGCCACCACGCCAAAACCCACATTTTTCAGCTGCGCCTACATTATTACACATTTTTGCTAAAAATGCACGCCTATTTGGGCGTGTTTATTTCACCAATCACTGCCCGGCTGCCAGCAGGAACTCTCCGTTCAGCTCACCCTGGCAAATCGGCGCCGCCGGACCGGCGAGGGTGACGGCGTAATCCTCGTCAATTTGGACGCGCAGTTCGCCGCCGGGCATGCGCACGGTCACCTCGCCATCCACCAGCCCCAGGCGGCGGGCAACGCACGCCGCGGCGCAGGCGCTGCTGCCGGAAGCCAGGGTGTAACCCGCGCCGCGCTCCCAGATTTCGATGCGGATCATCTGGCGGTTGATTGCCTGCAGGAACTGCACGTTGGCGCGGCGCGGGAACCAGGGATGATGCTCTATCAGCGGTCCGAGGGTCTTCGCCAGCTCCGGGGTGGGCGTCTCCGCCAGGACCACGCAGTGCGGGTTGCCCAGCGAGACGGCGCAGACGCGCAGGCTGCGTCCGCCCGCCTCCAGGCGTTCTTCCAACACTTCCCGAGGGGCGCCGGTCACCGGGATAGCCTCGCTCCAGAAGCTGGCGCGCCCCATTTCCAGGAGTATATCCCCGCTGGCAGGCTCAATTTGCGCATAGATGATTCTGCCCCCGCTCTCGATGCTCCCCCGCCGGCTTTTCAGCCGACCTGTGTCCCACAGGTAGCGGGTGAAGATGCGCAGCCCGTTGCCCGAGACCTCCGCCGGGCTGCCATCCGGGTTGAAGATGCGCACCTCGCAGTCCGCCCGCTCTGAGCGCAGCGGACCGTATAGGATGCCATCCGAG
>JBBIPD010000191.1:0-6428 GCA_037443025.1 Chloroflexota bacterium | reverse complement strand
GTGGGCCGTGAACCGTTCGGAGCCGCGCCGTGAGCAAGCCGCCGCCGATCGCCCTTTCTGTGCCGATAATCACTCCACTTACCGCCGGGATGATAATCAGTAACACCGGGAGAGCGATAATCAATCCTCCGATAAATCCCACCCCAAGGTAAAGGATCAACCCCATCACAATCATCGTCCCAAGGTTATCCCTGAAGACGGTCCAACCCCGTCGCAGACCATCCATAATGCCCAGGTTCTCAACCACGATGGCAATATTTGCCTGTTCGATGACAACCGAGACCAACCAGGACAGCGGGATAAGAAGACAAATCAACGGGAGCAGGCACACCAGAGCGACGCCCAGGGTGAGGAACGCTCCGATGATTACCAGAACGGCAAATAAAATGAAGAGTAAAGCAATCGCCAACCCAATCAACAAATTCAACAGGAATACACGCCAGAAATAGGGCAGACTCTCTCTAAACAATTGCCCAAACATCAGGCGCGCCTCTCCTTTATCCGCCTCTTGAGCGCCGCGGATAACGCCGATGCGTCCAATGGTGGACAGGAAAACCGCCAACACCACCAAAACAAGAATAACCAGCACAGCGATACCCACGATGAGCGCAATCTGCCCCTCAGGTAACCGTTCGAACTGGTCAAGATACGGCTGCATCTGGGACGGCATTTCTCTCCGACTAAGGGAGTAATTAAAATTCCCCGACCCGCCACTGGTATTGCTGCAGCTTGCCAGGATGCCAAATAACCATAGAACTTTATGCTTCCAGATGATTTGCCAGGCTTTCGATAGAACCTCTCCGTAATTCATGACAGCATTCTCCTCATAGATGGATTTTGTAAAGCTCGAATAACTCGCTCATACCCATTATATTATACGGATTAGCCTGCTTTCTGTCGCGTGATAAAGAAAATATCTTCACCAGCCCTTGGACGCATCAAAAAAACGGTTACAATTAATTCCTTGTGACAGGCAGAACGAAACAAGAAAAGACCCTCTGCCTCAGGAGCGAGACGTGGATTTATCCGTCATTATCCCCGTGTATAACGAAGAAGAAACGCTGCCAGATTTACATTCGGGGTTGCAAAAGGCATTGTCCGCCTCTGGTCTGACATGGGAAGTGATTTACATCAATGACGGCAGTCAGGATGGCAGCATCCGGGTTTTGGAGCGTTTGGCTGAAGAAGATGCGGAGCATACTCGCGTGGTGGATTTTCGGCGCAACTTCGGACAAACCGCGGCGATAGCGGCGGGCATTGATTACTCGCAAGGGCAAATCATCGTCTTGATGGACGCCGATTTGCAAAACGACCCTCTGGACATCCCGATGATGGTCGAAAAAATCCAACAGGGCTACGACGTGGTCAGCGGCTGGCGGGTCAATCGCCAGGATGCTTTTCTCACCCGCACACTGCCTTCGCGAATCGCGAACTGGCTCATCTCCACCGTGACCGGCGTCCATCTGCATGATTACGGCTGCACCCTGAAAGCGTACCGGCGCGAGGTCATCACCGGTTTCAGGCTGTACGGGGAGATGCACCGCTTCATCCCGGCGTATGCCAGCAGCGTAGGCGCAAGGATGATTGAAGTCAAAGTCCGCCATCATGCCCGCAAATTCGGCAAGACCAAATACGGCATCAATCGTACATTCAAAGTGATTCTTGATCTATTCACCGTCAAGTTCCTCTTGAGCTATGCCAACAAGCCCATCTATCTCTTTGGCGGAGCAGGCGTCTTGCTGATGTTGGTCAGCTCCATCGCCATGCTGCTCCTGGCTATTCGACGCCTGGTTTTCAGCATCCCTGTGCTTTCCTCCCCCATCTTCCAGGTCAGCACGATGATCTTCATCCTGGGCTTCCAATCCATCTTGATGGGGTTGATTGCAGAGATGCAGGTGCGCACGTACCATGAGTCCCAGCAGAAGCCAACATACAGCATACGTCGCCTGATCGGTCTGAACTCTCAAGATAAACAGCCAGCGGGGATGTTGGAAGGGCGGCGATGAAGCCCGCGCCAAAGGGAAAGACTAACAAGGCTTTTTGGCTACGTCTGGCTGGCACTTTGCTTGCCCTGGCGTTACTGATTTTCCTGCTTGGAGAACAGGGTTGGGATGAGATTTTGCAGGCGATGCAAAACATCCCCATCTGGCAGTTATTATTGGCATTGGCTCTCAATCTGGGTTCGCGGATGGCAATTTGCGGGCGCTGGCATGTCCTTTTACGAGGCGCCAGACTCCCTGTTCGTTTCTCCCAAACGGTCAGGATCACCTTCGCCGGGTTGTTCGCTTCGAATTTCCTGCCAACCACCATTGGCGGGGATGTGGTGCGGCTGGCAGGCGCCCTCCAATTGCGCTTCGATGGCGCCATCAGCACCGCCTCCCTGATCGCGGATCGGCTGGTGGGCATGGCAGGAATGGCAATGGCGCTCCCCTTTGGGTTACCGGCGTTCAACCTCGCCCTTCGTCCGCCCCAGGCGGAGAATATCTCCACAGCAATCCTTTCCTCAACGGCGCTGACCTGGAACAAACGGCTTGAACATCGGGCGAAACAATTGCTGAGGGCGCTGATTCTCTTCGTACAACACTTGCTTGAATCGCTCAAGCTCTGGATAACCCACCCTGCTTCCCTTCTGGCAGCGCTGGGATTTACCTGGGTTCACATGCTCTGCCATTTCGCCTCCATCTGGCTGCTCCTCTGGGCGTTGGACGATTCGATTTCTTTCTGGCTGATTGCCGGTATGTGGAGCGTGGTTTATTTCATCACCCTGGTGCCGATCTCGATCAATGGATACGGTTTACAAGAACTATCTCTGGCATTTGTCTTTACCCGCGTCGGGGGGATCACCCTGCCCAACGCCCTCTCGCTGGCGATCTTGGTCCGAACGCTTTTTATGATTTCCAGCTTACCCGGCGCCATATTCGTTCCGGGTATCCTGGCTGCCCGCAGCGTTGCGCCCCAGGCGACACATGACCCGACCCCTGAGGAGGGCATTTCACGAAAAGACAATCCTCCAGGAGATGGGTAAGGTTGAAATCCTCCTCTTATTGCCGCGTACCATGAATCAGACCAAGAGACTCTCCCTCCTCCGCCTCAGCCTAATCATCACCATCCTGCTCACAGTAGCCGCCCTGGTTCAATTCGCCCTTCGCCTCTTTCAGGCGGACCTTCTCTTCGCCTCCCGTCGTTTCACCAGCTTTGGCGGTCTTTGGGCGCTGGCAATCTTGCTGGAACTTGCCCTCCTGGCGCTCACCTGGAGCGGGCAAAGGGACAAATTGATCGCGGGACTGGACTCCGCCATCCGGAGCATCCAGCGTTGGGGGAGAGCCAACACAATTTTTGTCGTTGTTTTGCTGGCTGTCTTTGTGTATTTTTGCGTGTCGCCTCCCAGCCAGTTCTTGAGGGGATTCTATATCCGCCTGATGCTGTATTGGCTGGTCGTCCTGGCTGTTGGTGTATTCCTCTGGGGCAGCGGTCTCAGCCGAAGCTGGCAAATGATATTCATCTCCTCTCTTCTGATAACCGCTGTAACCTACCGCGTCGCCATCTACCTCCCCGACATCTCGACCAGCCCCTTCTCCCTGGGCTGGTCAGAAGCCAGCCGATATTACTACGCCTCGCTTTACTTTTCCCGACAAATCTATGGGGTTGCGGTTCCTCCTACGGTCTTGCACCCCAGCCGATACCTGATGCAGGCGATTCCGTTTCTGGTTCCTGACTCGCCCATCTGGTTGCACCGACTGTGGCAGGTGTTGCTCTGGGTGGGGATTACCCTGATTTGTTCGGCTATCCTCGCCCGACGCCTCGCCGTCAGCGATCCCCTGAAGCGTTGGCTCTTCATCTTCTGGAGTTTTTTGTTTCTGCTGATTGGTCCGGTCTATTACCATCTGCAAGCGATTGTCATCATCATCTTGCTGGGATACTCTCAACGCAACGGCTGGAGAACGCTGGCTTGGGTCATCCTTGCCTCCATTTGGGCTGGCATCAGTCGCATCAACTGGTTCCCCATGCCGGGAATACTGGCGGCATCCATCTACCTCCTGGAAGTGCCGTTCACTAACCGCGCCAGCCTGCGCTATCTGGCAAAACCGCTTCTTTGGTCAATCGGAGGAACCCTGATTGCCTTTGCCGCCCAGACGTTGTATGCCCTGGCATCAGGCAACCCGCCCGAACAATTCACTACCAGTTTCACTTCTGATTTGCTCTGGTATCGTTTGCTCCCCAGCGCCACGTATCCTCTGGGAATATTGCCGGCTGCGCTGCTGGTCTCTGCTCCGCTTTTGTATTTGGTCTATTCGCGTCTTTCCAGGACCTGGCGCAATTACCATCCAATTCGCCTTCTGGGTCTGGCAGCCTTTCTCCTGGTCTTATTCGCTGGAGGGCTGGTGGTCAGCGTTAAAATCGGTGGCGGAAGCAATTTGCACAACCTGGATGCCTATCTGACCTTGCTGATGTTAGTCAGCGCCTGGTTTTTTTTCGACAAAGCTCAACCCGACCACCCCGAAATCGAAACGGCGCCGGCAGCCAGTCCGAACTGGTTGACGCTTCTCCTTATTGTGCTTGTGCCGGTGTCTCTCTCGCTCATCCTGGATAGCACATCGCAGCCCATCCAGTCGGACCGCGCCGATCAGGCGTTGGAAGCCATTAACTCCAGCGCCAAATCAGCCCTGGAAAAAGGCGGAGATGTGTTGCTCATTTCGGAGAGACAATTACTTACCTTTGGCTATTTGAAAGGCATCCCCCTTGTGCCGGACTATGAAAAAGTCTTCTTAATGGAGATGGCGATGGCAAACAGCCCCAGCTATTTGGGGAAGTTCTATCAAGACCTGAAAAGCCAGCGTTTCTCTCTGATTATCAGCGAGCCTTTGAATACCCGCTATAAAACCCGAGAGAAGAGCTTTGGGGAGGAGAACAACGCCTGGGTAAAAAATGTGTCTGAGCCGATCTTGTGTTATTACGAACCAATCAGAACCTATCGAGATCTCAAGCTCCAACTCTTAAGACCGCGGTCTCAGCCAGGCGACTGTACTTTGCCATTTGTGAAATGAACATCCCTGGCGACATACCCCAAACCGGATGAGACCCAACCGAAAGCCCCACATCAGTCTCTTGATCTTTATCGCCATTGCGCTGAGCTTATGGCTGCCGCGCGGCTTGGCCCTGGATCGTTTCGTCACCCCAGATCAACCCAAGTGGCTCATCCGTTCGGCGAATTTCTTCCTCGCCCTGGCGCAGCGCGATTTCGCCCACACTTTTCAGAGGGAACATCCTGGCGTGATGGTGATGTGGGCTGGCGCCGCCGCTTTCCTGGTGAAATATCCCGCTTATGTGACGCTGGGTCCGGGGCAGCACGACCGCCTCCCCCAGTTTCACCTGCTTCTGAGCGACATGGGGCTAAACCCTCTGGATTTGTTGAAAACCGGCAGAGGGTTCATGGTTGCGGGCATTGTCATCACCCTGGCGCTGGCTTTCTTGGAGGCGGCGCGCCTGATTGGTCTGTTGCCCGCCATGCTGGGTTTTCTGCTGATCACTTTTGATCCATTCCTGGTTGCCCTATCCCGCCTGCTGCACCTGGATGGGCTGGTGAGCGCTTTGATGCTCCTCTCGCTGCTCGCCTGGCTCAGCTTTCTTTATCAGGGAAATCGGACCAGAGACCTGGCGCTGTCTGCCGCAGCCGCCGGGATGAGCTGGCTCACCAAGTCGCCAGCGTTTTTCCTGCTGCCCTTTATTGGATTGACCTGCCTGATTGAAATCAACCGTATCTGGCAAAACGAAAAAACATTCCCAAAATCCCTCTTATGGCGGCTATTCAAGGCTGCTTTATTATGGAGCGGCATTGCTGTGATCCTGTTTATCCTGCTCTTCCCCGCCATGTGGGTGGACCCGTTGCACACCCTGGCTCAGATCTTCGGCGGAGCCGCCAACTACGCTTATGAAGGTCACGACAGCATCACGTTCTTCGACGGCAGGGTGTATTCAGCCGGCATCCCCGACTGGCGTTTCTACCCGGTCAATTATTTCTGGCGCGCCACGCCACCCACGTTGCTGGGGTTGGCATTGCTGGTCATCGCCCTGTTGCTGCCGCGCAAATTCCCGCTGACCCAAGCGCAAAGGCTGAGCGCCCTGCACCTGGGATTGCTTGCCATCCTCTTTACCGTTTTTATCACCTTTGGCGCCAAAAAATTCGACCGCTACCTGCTGCCGGTCTTTGCGCCATTGGATCTGCTCGCCGCGCTGGGTTGGTTTGCTATATTATTGGTCATACAACCTGAAACCGCCGGTCGTCCCAACTGGAGGCGGTTGGGCATCACTGCGCTCTTGTCCCTTATTGTCGTTTTTCAAGGCATCAGCGCCCTAAGCACTTACCCGTATTATTTCGACTACTTCAACCCATTGGCGGGAGGCAGCGCTCGCGCGCCCCAGGTGATGAT
>JBBIPD010000190.1:0-6446 GCA_037443025.1 Chloroflexota bacterium | reverse complement strand
CAATGGCTGAATCAGGTTACCGTAAAGTATACGTTAAAACAGGGAGGTTTGAAAAGCAGGGCGTTTTCCATTTATCAGGAGATAAGGGGCAGCCCTGGTGGGGTTTATCCCAAGCCTGGCGAGCAGACTGATGTCCTTGATTTTTTCTCTACGGCGCGTCTCCAGGATTCTTTGAGCGCCTTTCGGTCCAATCCCAGGGATGCGAAGAAGCTGCTGTTTCGTTGCGCGGTTGATCTCGAGAGGCGTCTCGGCGAGATGGATACGCGCCCAGGCGAGCTTGGGGTCAGTATCCAGAGGCAGGTTGCCGGCGGCATCAAACGGCAATTCGTCGGCGCTGTAACCGTAATCACGTAGCAGAAAGGAAGCCTGATACAGACGATGTTCGCGTCGAGGGGAGGTGGGAGGGTGGTTTTCCAGGGGCGTATCTGGGATGGGGTTGAAGGCTGAGTAATAGATTCGGCTGAGGCGAACCTGGCGATAAAGCTCCTGACTGGCGGAGATAATCTCAACATCACTTTCATCAGCGCCGCCCACCACAAACTGGGTGGTGGAGGAGCACCAGCGTTTGTTCCAGCCCAGAGTCGGTGGGAGGCTCTGGCGAATCTCTTCCACCCAGCGCAGGGGCTGATAAAGCTCCTCCAGGAAGAGTTTACCAGGCGCCAATCTGCGGAGACGTTCAGTGTTTGGAGCTTCGAGATTAATTGAGACCCGATCTGCCAGACGCATGGCGTGCTCAACTTGATCTCGTTCGGCTCCGGGCATGATTTTAAGGTGGATGTAACCAGTATAACCCAGCTTCTTGCGCAGGATTTCAGCGGTATCAAGCAGCTTATCCTGGGTGAACACGCCACCAGCGACGACACCCGAACTCAAGAATATCCCCTGAACCAGACCAGCACGGTGCAAATCCATGAATAAGCGGGCAAATTCTTCTGGGGTGAAGGACGCCCGGCGGAAATCGCGACCAGCGCGAAACGGACAATAGTAGCAATTGCGTTCGCAGGCTGAAGTGAGCAGCGTTTTGAGCAGATTGATGCGTTTGCCATCAGGAAGGACCGCCTGACTCAAGGTGAAGCGTTCCCTTTTATCGGATTTGACCTTTGAACCAACAAAACCAGAACAGCCGGTTTCTTCGGCAGGCTCAAGGTCCATTTGAGAGGATAACAGTTCCAGGCGACTGATGGCATCCATTTCAACACTCTTGGGGGAAACAATTCGATTTTGTCTAGAACAATTGTACTATATATCGCGGGAAATATCAAGAAATTCCATCCTCTTTCATCCTTTTTGGGAAAGAGATGGTCTCTGTCAACACAATTCTACAACGAGCTGTCAGGAAAGTGGGGAGCTCGGTCTTCCAGCAGGGGAGATGGTGCTTGCAGTCAATGGCGGATCACAAGGGATATGGATTGGTTTCTATCATGAAAATAATCATCCAGAACGGGTTGTGTCAGCCAGAATAAAGGGATCGAGAAGGGGAGGGATTGACAAGTTGGCGGGGGGATGATATAAATCAAATATCAGAATGTTTCTGATAAGTATCATTATAAGAAACAATTAGATTTATACCCTTCTCGATGAGAGGAGCGAAATAATGACCATGACAACCCTGGAAGCGATGGAGAAATACCTGGAAAACGTCAGCCTGGCGCGCAGCGAAAATACCACACGCACCTATCGTAATGCGCTCTCCATTTTTCGGGCAACCCTTGCCGATCACGGCTATCCGGTAAAATCCACCGGAGTAGATGAGTTGACCGAGAACGCCATCGGATGGTTTGCCGCTGACTTAAAAGCATAATCCCCTGCAACCGAGCGATTGTATCTGACAGCCGTCACCGGCTTTTTCGAGTTTCTGGCGGCGGAACGGCTGTCAGATATCAACCTGCCAAAAATACATCTCTTGATTCGACAACGCGCTCGACGACCAGGCATCCGTTTGCCGCAGTTCCCCCGCGAAGATATTGAATCAATTATAGAATATGCAATAAATATTGATAATCAGCTATGCGAAACCGAAGAAGAGCGTTTAAGGAATCTGCGTGACCGAGCGTTTTTACTAACCCTGGCAGACACCGGCTTACGGGTGCATGAAGCCTGTAAACTGCGGCGAGGCGATCTTGAATGGGACGAACAAAAAGCGGTTATCATTGGCAAGGGTAATCGTCAGGCGGTCATCCGCTTCTCTCAGCGGAGTATTGATGCCCTGCGAGACTATCTCAAAGCGCGAGCCGCCCTGGATGGCGACAGCGGTCGTACCCTGACCACCCTGCCCCTCTTTGCCCGGCATGATAAAGGCGCGGGAAAGAAGGTAAAACCCATAACTACACGCACTGGACAAAATATCATTGCCGAGCGTGTGCGCGAATGCCTGGGAGAGAGCAGCGTGGGGATCATCACTCCCCACTCATTCAGACATTATTTTGTCACAACCGTTCTCAGGGCTTCGGGCAATCTGAAACTGGCGCAAGAGCTGGCGCGCCATCGCAATATCGCGGTCACGCAGCGCTACGCCCACCTGAGCGATGATGAGCTGGATAGAGGGTATGATGAAATCTTCAATCGTTCCAGGTGAGAAGAGCGTGATTGATTTGCGTCTTTTTGGAATATTTAACGTCTTATCATGTAAAATAAAATCCTTATTGAAAGACGAGGCGCATGATGGACGAAAATCTGGTAAAGAAGTCGGTTCAAGAACATTATGCCAGGATAGCCCTGGGAGGACAATCGGGTTGCTGCTCAGGCGCCAGCGATTGTTGCGGTTCAACTACCAACAACCTGCTGCAAATAACAGACTTATTTGAAGATGCCGTTATCCAATCTGCCGATTTAGGATTGAGTTGCGGATTGCCAACCTTTTCCGCTGAAATCCGACCGGGCGATGTGGTTCTGGATTTGGGCAGCGGCGCCGGGGTGGATGTGCTGCGCGCCGCCCGACTGGTTGGCGATGGTGGGTTTGTTATCGGCGTGGACATGACCCCTGAAATGGTGACGCGGGCACAACAAAACGCCCTCTCTGCGGGTTATTCGAATGTGGAGTTCCGCCTGGGAGAAATCGAATCGCTGCCGGTGCAGGATGAGACCGTGGACGTGGTGATCTCCAACTGCGTGATCAACCTTGTGCCGAATAAAAAGCAGGTATTCCGAGAAATCTATCGCGTCCTGCGTCCTGGAGGGCGCATCTCGATTTCCGATATCGTTACCTTCGGAGAAATGCCCGATGGTATTCGGAATGATCTCGGTTTGTGGGCAGGATGTATCGCCGGCGCAATTGACCGGGACTTATATTTGAGTATCCTGCAAGAGTGCGGATTTATCAATATCTCCATCAATCAGGAAGTACAATACGATCCGCCTGAATTAGTCTGGGAGACCTTCTCGAAAGGCAGGAATTTTGGCATCGCCAGCATCACTGTTGGCGCTGTAAAACCCCAATAATCAATCAAAGGATTGCCAGGAGACGATGCTCACCACCGCTGACATTTGGGATGAATTTCATCACGAAATCCGTCGTTATATCCTCCGAAGAGTTGCCGATTCCGAGGATGCCGAGGACCTTGTTCAGGAGATTTTCATCAAAATCCACACCCGAATCGATCAGTTACAGCGAAATGATCGCATCGTCCCCTGGCTTTACCAGATTGCGCGCAACACGCTCATTGATTATTACCGAAGCCGGAAGATGCACCAATCTATACCCGAGAATCTGATTGAGAATCAGGAAGACGAAGAAGATAACGCCGAAGGACAACTGGCAAAAGGGCTTCAGGGGATGATCAATCAACTCGACGAAAAGTATCGCTTACCTTTAGAGATGGTCGAACTGCAAGGGATTAAGCAAAAGGAAGTCGCAGAAAGATTGGGGATATCCCTGAGCGGTGCAAAGTCACGCATTCAACGGGGGCGGGAAAAATTGCGCCAGTTACTGCTGGACTGCTGTCATTTTGAATTCGATCGCCGACAGCGTATATTGGAATACATCCCCAAACAGACCTATTGCCAGAAGTGCAATTGTTGAACGATTACAGGATTGTGTGCTAAAATCCGGTGACACAACCGCTCTTGAATCGACAATATTTTCCAAAGGTTTGTTAGATTGGACATGAAAAGCTTGATTAAACCCCTCAAGGGAACGCGTGATTTCTACCCGGAAGAGATGGCGGCGCGCTCCTGGCTCTATCTCCAGATTCGTCGGGTATCTGAGAAATTTGGCTACCAGGAATATGAAGGACCTTTCCTGGAGCCGATTGAGCTATACGCAGCCAAATCTGGCGAGGAGCTGGTCAAAGAACAATCGTTTGTGTTTCCCGACCGCGGCGGAGATTTGATCACCCTGCGACCTGAACTCACCCCCACCCTGGCGCGGATGGTCGCCCAACGCCAAAAGCAACTGGTCTATCCCCTCCGCTGGTGGTCCTTTGGACCATTCTGGCGCTACGAACGCCCCCAGAAAGGACGCTCGCGAGAGTTCTTTCAATGGAATATTGATATGATTGGGACGGACGTCCCAGAAGCAGACGCTGAACTGATTGCGATAGCCGTCGAGTTTTTCCGACAGGTTGGGCTCTCCCCTACCCAGGTACAAATACTGGTCAATGATCGCCGATTGATGGACGGTGAGTTCAACCGCATCGGCATCCCGGTCGAAAGACGCTCTGAAGTGTTACGGTTGATAGACCGTCGGGATAAGATGCGTCCGGAAGAATGGAAAAACTATGCGCAAGATATTGGACTGGACGAAACCCAATTCAACGCTTTGCAGGCGTTGCTCCTGAAACAGGATTTGTGGAGAAAATCGGAGGAGATGCAGCGCCTATTTATCGCCCTGGAAGCCCTGGGGGCAAGCGATTATGTGAAGTATGCTCCGCACATCATTCGAGGCTTGGACTATTACACCGGCACGGTGTTCGAAGCCTGGGATGTAGAGGGTGAATTCCGGGCGATGTTCGGCGGCGGACGTTATGACAATCTGGTGGCGGACGTGGGCGGCGATCCCCTCCCCGGGGTGGGTTTTGCCATGGGGGATGTGGTGATCACTTTGATTTTGAAGAAATATGGCTTATTGCCCCAAGAGTTGAACGCTCCCCCGGCGCAGGTGTTGGTGACTGTGTTCGACGCAGAAATGCTGCCCGCATCCTTCAAGCTTGCGACCGAACTGCGCCAGGCAGGTATCAACGTTGTCTGCTATCCCGAAACAATCAAGCTGGCTAAACAATTCAAGTACGCCGACCGAATCGGCGCGCAAGTGGTTTTGGTCCTCGGTCCGGATGAGCAGAAGGCTGGACAGGTCACAATCAAAGACCTAAGGGCAGGAACACAAACGACGGTCAGCCGCGTGTGATTCTCGTCCGGCATGGACAAACAGAGTGGAACCGAAACGAGAGATTTCGTGGCAGGGCTGACGTGCCATTGAACGAAACGGGCATCCTCCAGGCAGAAGCGACTGGCGAGCGAGTGGCAGCCGAATGGCAGCCGTCCGCAATTTACACCAGCCCCCTATCCCGTTCGGTAAAAACCGCTGAGGCAATTGCCAAACATTTTGGATTGCCGGTTCATGCGATCCCGGGCTTAGCAGACATAGACTACGGAGAATGGCAAGGTCTATCCCCAGAAGAAGTCAGCCAGACCTGGAAAGACGAACTCGATAACTGGTACGACAAGCCCCACCTGGCGCGCATCCCGGGAGGGGAGAGCCTTGGCGAGTTGAGAGAACGGGCGATGAACACGGTCAACGAGCTGATTAAGCAACACCCGGGGGAAACGATTGTCCTGGTTGGTCACACGGTCATTAATCGCATCATCTTACTCGGGATTCTAGGGTTGGGAAACGATCGCTTCTGGCACATCAAGCAAGATACCTGCGCTATCAATGTCTTCGAAGCAGAAAAAGGCGATTTTACTCTGGTGTCCATGAACGACACCTGTCACTTACGCTCAAAGTCAAGTTAATACCTGGGAAATAATCGGAAGCTTACTTCGCTAAGACGATCTGCCTGGCAAGAGTGATACTACTTGCCTTACAACAACAGGATTCTCAGAGCAGCAATGACCAGAATCCCCGCCAGGATTTGCTGTAAGCGCGACGAGGCTAAACGCTGACTGCCGTACTCTGCCCCAATCCACCCCCCTACCCCAGCAGCCACAGCCCAATATGGTATCGCAGCCGGCAGGTTATTGATCACCGAGAGGTGACCCCCAAGACCGGCGATTGAATTGGTGAGGTTAAAAAATGCAGCAACGGCGGCTGCCTGGCGCGTCTCCGCCCAAATCAAAAATATAAGAAGAGGGCTTAAGAGAATGCCGCCGCCGATTCCGGTCAACCCGGCAAGCAGTCCCATGCCCGCGCCGGCGCACAACGCGCTCCACAACGGTGGACGATCAATTTCAGACGTCCCTTTGTTGTCCTTTGAAAGCCGAATTAAGCGAAACGCGGCGTAGAGCAGGAC
>JBBIPD010000189.1:2899-6507 GCA_037443025.1 Chloroflexota bacterium | reverse complement strand
TCATAATTATGTTATGAGTAGTAGGAGCGTTCCTGGCGACGAAGCAGCCCCTGCACCAGCGTGAGAGTGATTCACCCGGCAAAGAGCGCCGGTCGCATGGCAGATGGGGAGCGGGATGCTCAGCAGCACAAAGGCAGACTGACGGATAGATGCATCCAATTCGGAAAAAACAGCGTATGTTTAACCAAATAGCAGAGATAGCGAATGGAGAACGCCATGATCAAACGGATGATAACGCCCATCGGCGCCCTGATACTCGTGACAGCCCTCTTTCTCAGCCTGAAGCAAGACGCGCCAGCTCTCTCGGCGGCTCAGGACGCCCCCCCGCAAGCCCAAACGCTGAGCCTGACCACCGTCCAGACCGCCACGGTCGAGTTTGGCGGGCTGCTGGGATTCATCTACAGCCCGCGGGAAGTGCGCATCTCGCCTGGGGATAGCGTGGAATGGCTGGGCGATTTCGCCATGCACCCCTTGGTCAGCGACGACGGCTTATGGCAGGTGGTCAGCAGCGGGTCTCAGTTCAGCTACACCTTTGACCAGCCGGGGACGTACAATTACCATTGTCTCGTGCACCAAGCCTTTGGGATGAACGGCGTGGTGATTGTGGGCTACACCGCCTATCTGCCGCTGATCTCCCGGTGAGATGATTTTCAGCCGAGGATGAGAAAACCGGCGGTGAGAAGAAAACCGCCGGTCTTGAACTTTATCCAACCAGCCCCTCAAGCCGGTCCACCAGGTGCGCCAGGTTGGCGAAGGCGCGCTCCACCGGCTCAGGGCGGGTCAGGTCCACACCGGCGAGGCGCAGGGCGTCCAGCGGGAAGAGCGAACCCCCCGCTTTAAGAAACTCCAGATACGCCTCCGCCGCGCCCGCTTCGCCCGCGAGGACCCGCTCCGCCAGGGCATGCGCACCGGAGATGCCCGTGGCGTATTGATAGACGTAGAAGTTCATATAGAGATGCCCGAACTGCGCCCAGGTGACGCCGATGCGCTCCCGGTCGAAAACCACCTCATCCCCATACCCTTCTTTAAACAAATCCGCCATCAGGTCAATCAACACCGCCGCGCTGAGCGGTTCGCCCTTTTCGGCGCGGGTATGCGCCTCCAGCTCGAAACGCGCCAGGGTGGGCATGATGAAGAAGTAACGGTGATAATTAGACATCGCCTCTTCAATCAGGCTGAGCTGGAAATCGGCTCCGGTCTGGGTGCGCAACAGATAATCCCGCACTAATGCCTGGTTGAAATTGGACGCCACCTCCGCCACGAACAGCCCATATTGGCTGTTGATAAAGGGCTGGGTGCGGCGGCTGTAATAAGAATGCATGGAATGACCGAGTTCGTGCGCCAGCGTGCTCAGGCTGAACAAATCGCCAGCGTAAGACATCAAGATAAAGGGGTGGGCGCCGTAAGCCCCGCTGGAATACGCCCCTTCGCGCTTGCCGCGGTTGAGCGCCCGGTCCACCCAGCGCTCCTCCAGACATCCCCGGCGCAGGACGCCGACATACTCTTCGCCCAAAGGCGCCATGCCCGCGGCAATCCACTCCACCGCCTGCTCATAGGGAACTGCGGGTTTGGAACCGGTCAGAGGCGCTTTCAGGTCATAGACATGCAGCTCGTCGTAACCCAACGCTCGCCGGCGCAGGCGCCAGTAACGATGCCAGGTGGGCAGATTGCGCTTGAAGACCTCGATTAAGTGATAGAACACCTCCACCGGGATGAAATTCGCTTCCAGGGAGGCGTGCAGGGCGCTGGGATACCTGCGGGCGCGGGCGATGAACACGTCCTGCTTGACGGCGTTGATCAGGGCGGCGGCGAAGGTATTCTTGAAGGCGAGATAGGCGTCGGCGTAATTCTGCCAGGCGCTGCGCCGCGTTTGCCGGTCGGGATGGGTGAGCAAGCCGCCGATGCTGGACTGACCGATTTCCAGCCTTTCGCCGTCCGCACCGAGGGCGGGCTGGAAGGTCAAATCGGCGTTGTTGAGCATGGAATAGACGCTGTAAGGACCGGAGAACGGGTCGGTGGTGAGCGCCAGGACTTCTTCCACCTCGTCGGAACGGATATGCTCCCGCTGTTTTTCCAGGCGCTCCAGATAATGGGCAAAGAAGCTCAACTCCGGGGAGGCGCTCAGCCACTCGTGCAACCGCTCGAAGCCGATTGCCAGCAGTTCGGGGTTGAAGAAGGCGATGGCGGCGGCGTAGCGCGTCTGCAGGCTGCGCGCCTGCCCCACGCGGGCAACGGCGGCGGGGTCGCTGGTATCCACCGAAAGGGCGTTGTAGGCGTAGGCGTGAATGCGGCTCATCAACGCCCCGCACTCCTGAAAGAGGTCCAAAAACGCCAGCAGGGTTTGGGAACCCTGCGACAGGCGCCCTTGAAAAGCCGCCAGGGCAGGAAGCTGGCTTTCGAGCTGGCGGCAGGCGGCTTCCCAATCGGCGGGGGTGGGATAGAGGCTTTCCAAATCCCAGGTTTCTTCGATTGGCGCCTGGGAACGCGGCGGCAGGCTGGCGGATGGGGACATCAGAAACTCCTTTGATGGGGGGATAGAGGGAGGTTAATGATAACAAAGAATCCCGGCTCTAATCGGTCGAGATTCGAGGGGATGCGGAACCGGCGCTCAGGGACAACCGCCGGAGCTTGAGCTGCGCGGCGCGAAAAGCAGGTCAAATTGGCGCCGGTCTCGACCCAACCCGCGCCTGTCTATAGGGAGAATAGCCACCGCTCCCCTTCTTCTCCGTAAGCGCAGACGGCGGGAGTAGAAGGGGAGGGAGACGGGACGGTGGGGCGATTTAATAACAGTACCAGGACCAGAGCATGCCGTTGCGCAATTGCCGCGTCCCACTGACGGAAGCCCCGCCGCAGCCATAGGCGGTGTAGGTGTACTTGCCTTTGATGACCCAAATCGCCGATGAGCCGGGTTTCAGGCTGAATTGATAGGTGGTTGGACCGACCAGAGTAAGCCAGACCAAGCCGCCGGTGCGGTTGTCAATCCTGATTTTGACCTCTTTGTTTTTCTGCTTTTGGTTCTTGGAGCAGGCAGCCAGGACGAGCTGCTTGCCGTTCTTGCTGATGGTGAACACGCCGGTTTTCTTGCCCTGGCACGCCAGGTAGTTGTACTTGTATTTACCGGGTTGCACCAGTTGGGTGGATTTGCCGGGCAGCACAGTAAAGGTGTAATTCTGAGGACCAATCAGGTTAAGCTGGACTGTCTCGCCGGTTTTGTTATTGATCAGCAGGCTCAGGGTATCGCCATCAGCCGCCTGCGCCGTCTGCGCCGAGGCGCCGGGCATCCAACCGCTGAGCATGACCGCGAGCATCACGACAACGAGAAACAATTTATTTTTCATTAACCCCTCCAACTTCGAAAAAATTTACAATATGACTATACAGGATTTTTGCCCAAAATGACATAACAGTTCTGCAAAACGGGGGTCTGATATAATCGTTTTATGGGCTTCACCCCCGAACAATGGCACGCGCGCTTTCTGCAACAGGCGAGTTGGACGCGCCAGGCGCGCCGGTTCCTCCTGCAGCGGGCTGGTTTGAGCGGAGGGGGGCGGATTCTGGAGGTGGGCTGCGGCACCGGCGCGGTGCTGGCTGAACTGGGGGAGATTTAC
>JBBIPD010000189.1:0-2889 GCA_037443025.1 Chloroflexota bacterium | reverse complement strand
CCCCGCCCCCCCGCCCCCGCCCCCTGCCGCCCGCCCCCCCCCCCCCCCCCCCCCCCCGATTTCACGGGCTGGATATCCGCTTGGATTACCTGCAACTGGCGCGCGGCGCCGCCCTCGGGGCACGGCTGGCGCAGGGCGACGCGCACTGCCTGCCCTACGCCGGGGGCAGTTTTGAAGCCACCTGCTGCCATTTCCTGCTCTTATGGGTGGGCGACCCGCGGCGGGTGGTCTCCGAGATGAGGCGAGTAACCCAACCCGGCGGGGCGGTGTTGCTCATGGCTGAGCCGGATTACGGCGGGCGAATTGACCATCCCCCTGCTCTGGCAATGCTCGGCGAATGGCAAAGCCAGGCATTGCGCCGCCTCGGCGCCAACCCGGACATCGGGCGAGAGCTGGCAGGACTGCTCAGCCAGAGCGGAGTCGCCCAAATCGAATGGGGCGTATTGGGGGGGAGCTGGTCCGCCCCTCCGGAGGAGGACGACTGGGAGATGGAATGGCAGGTGCTGCGCGCCGATTTTGCGCAGATTCCCGGTCTGACCTCCGATAAAAAAGAGGAAATCGAGGCTTTGCAAGCGTTGGACCGCCAGGCGTGGCTGAGGCGGGAACGGGTGCTCTTCGTGCCAACCTTCTACGCCTGGGGGCGGGTGAGAGAATAAAAAAGGCTGACAGCCTTTGAAAGACTGTCAGCCCAGAAGGTTAACTCTCCACAATCTTGGTGCCAAGCACCTCGAGGAATTTGGCGATCCACTCGGGATGAGCAGGCCAGGCGGGGGCGGTCACCAGCTTGCCGTCCACCACGGCTTTATCCACCGGGATATCGGCGTACTCGCCGCCCGCCACCGTCACATCCGGACCGACGGCGGGGTAGGCGGAGACCTTGCGCCCCTTGACCACGCCCGCCGCCACCAGCACCTGCGCCCCGTGACAAATCGCCGCCACGGGCTTATCCGCCTCGAAGAAGTGGCGCACGAATTCCAGCACGCGCGGGTTGAGGCGGATATACTCCGGAGCGCGCCCGCCGGAGATGACCAGGGCGTCGTACTCCTCCGGCTTGACATTGGCGAAGGTGAAATTCAAGGTGAAGTTATGACCGGGTTTTTCGCTGTAGGTCTGGTCGCCCTCGAAGTCATGCACGGCGGTGCGCACTTTCTCGCCGGCTTTCTTATCCGGGCAGACGGCGTGCACTTGATGCCCCACCGCCTGTAATGCCTGGAACGGCACCATCACCTCGTAATCTTCGACGAAATCCCCAACAAGCTGTAAGATTTTCTTTGGCATACAAGACCTCCTTTTGTCTGGGAAAATTGGGTTGAAACGGACGAGCGATGACCTTGCCCAGATTTAGTATACACAGGATGGAGGCGAAATTCAATATCTCCTGCCAGAAAATCAGCGGTCTTCGGTCAAATCCTATCAAGGCGCAGAGAAGTACGCCATCACTTCCGGCGGGGCGGCGGGCAGGGTTTCGAAAGTTTCGATGACCACGCTGGAGATGAGCTGCAAGCCTTCGGGAATCACCTTCCAGGTGGTGAAGGAAATCTGCCTGCCCGTCGCGGGGTCATACACCGACTCCCAGCGGGTCTCGTCATCCTCGATGATGAACTGCTCGCCCACGTAGTCCCCTTCGAAATACAAAGACTGCTGGGTCAATTTCTTGTTGGTTATAGCGGCGCTTTCCGCCAGGTCGCTGAACCCAAAATCAAATGGCGGAAGGTAAAACACCTCCTGCTGGTTCACCTCGCCGTAGGTCTGGTTGGTGAACTTGTCCTCCTCCAGAATCGCCACCTGCAGTTCCTCTCCCGACATGTCCAACATGCGGGTCAGGGTACGGATGATCATGCCTTTCTCATCCAGCTCGTACCATTGATCCAGGTAAATTTCCTTTGGTATCTCTGTCCCATCGGGTAAGACGCCCCCGCTTTCGGCATACATTTCCCTATCCAGAACGTGCACCCAACCCGGACCCTGGAAATAGGTCTGGGCGCGCAGGCGGTTCAACTCCCGCAGCGCAGTCAGCACGGGCTGCTGAGCTTCCAAATCGGGGAGGATGCCGC
The DNA here is from genome assembly GCA_037443025.1 of Chloroflexota bacterium. GTDB lineage: Bacteria > Chloroflexota > Anaerolineae > Anaerolineales > UBA4823 > JAQBDA01. The sequence continues at coordinate 835 of JBBIPD010000189.1, read as the reverse complement.
TCTCCGGGAGCATAGTTGTCAGGTCGAATTCCCAGGGTCCGCTCAGGGTGATGCTGTCTTGAAAAGCCTGATAGACCACCGCCTGCGCCTGCTCCAGGGTCATGCCGTCGGGCTTGGCGGTCACGCTGACCACCCCGCCGGTATGCGGCTGGGACTCGCAGGAGATGAGGATGCCGGTATCGCGGGCGGTGAGCAGGGGCTGCACCCGGCTCATGTACAGCTCGCAATCCTGCCCCTCGCGGGGGTATGCCTCCAGGGAACGGACGATCAGCGTGGCGCTATCGAGGGAGGCGCCCGCCCCGACGGGAAATTCGAGCGCATCGCAGCGCTCGCCATGGTGGACGCCCTCCGAATCGGTGGTGAACGGGTGCAGGGAAATCAAAATCCCGCCATCGTAAGAGACTTCCTTTTGCTCACCGTCCTGCTCATAGCGCAAGAGGGCGTCGCGAATCATCCAGTCTCCGTCGTCGAGCAAACTGAAGCACACGTCCACCAGCAGTTTATCCCCATCCAGGCGCGGGTTGCTGGCGCGCACCCAGTCGGCGGGCGCCGGGACGCCGTATTGCGCATCGCCCGCATCCAGGACAATCACCTATTCGAGCCACGCCCAGGCGGTCTCCCCGGAGCCGGGCGGATACTCCACCGGAACCCAGCCTTCGCCGGTGACATCGCCCTTTTTGAGCAGTTTCTCGCCCGGGGAGAGCGTGCCCACCACGGCGTAGGTCGTGCCCGGAGCGGCGCGCAGGTTCACCACGTCCTGCTTTGGCAGCACATACACCGGCGCGGGGGTTGGGGGCGGTGTAGATTGGGTTCCCTTTACCGGGATGATCAGCTT
>JBBIPD010000188.1:0-6521 GCA_037443025.1 Chloroflexota bacterium | reverse complement strand
AGCCCGGAGGTGCTGTTACTGGACGAACCCCTTTCCGCCCTGGATGCGAAGATACGGGTCATGTTACGGGCAGAGATACGCGCCATCCAGCAAAGGCTTGGCATCACCGCCATCTACGTCACCCACGACCAGGAGGAGGCTTTGTCCATCTCGGATCGGGTGGTCGTGATGTACCAGGGTCGCATCGAACAAATCGGAACGCCGTTTGAAATCTACAACTTCCCCCAGACCGAATTTGTGGCTCAATTTGTTGGGACCTTAAACGCAGTCTCGGCTGAGGTGGTGGACGCCGCCAGTCAGCGTCTGAAAATTGAGGGGCAGATCATCCAGGCGGCGCATGGCTTGGAGGATAGACGCAACGGCGATAAGGTGATGATCGCCATCCGCCCAGAGCGATTCAGCTTTGTGGGTGAGGAGAGAAAAGCCAATGTCTTAGACTGCACCATCCAAAACATCACCTTTCTGGGTTCGATTGTCCGCATCCAGGTGCAGTTGGGAAATACGATGTTTTATATGGATACATTCAACAATCCATATCTCGAATTGCCCAGAATCGGTGAAAAAGTTCAAATCACCTGCTCACGCCAGGCAGTACTGATTTTGAATCATGAATAGACTCTCTCCAGGGAGAAAACGTCATTGAGCCGGGTTATCTTGATTTTATCCGATGCGCTGCGTTACGACGCCGCAGTCGCAGGCATGGGCTTTCTTGGGCATCTGGTTGAGGCCAGGCAAGCCAGTTTGTACAAAGTCATCGGCGAATTGCCGAGCATGTCTCGCCCCATGTATGAGACCATCCATACGGGAGTGCCGGTCAGCGAGCATGGGATTGTGGCGAACTACATCGTACGACGCTCCACCATGCCCAACATTTTTCAGGCTGCTAAAGACGCTGGAAAAACCACCGCGGCAGCTGCCTACTACTGGTTTTCCGAGTTGTACAACCGGGCGCCTTTTGATAGGATTGACGATCGCGAGGTAGATGACGAAAACCTGCTCATCCAGCATGGACGCTTCTACACCCAGGACGACTATCCAGATATCGAGCTTTTTGCCACAGCAGGGATGCTGGTGCGCCGTTTCTCACCCGATTATCTCCTCATCCACCCCATGGGGATGGATTACACCGGAGAAAAATACGGCGCAGACACCAGCCAGTACCGCAATCAGGCTATCTATCAGGATATGTGGCTGGCTGGGCTGATAGCAGAATGGATGCAGCGCGGTTACAGTATCCTGGTCACCGGGGATCACGGGATAAACGCCGACCGATTGCATGGCGGCACAACCCCCGAGCAACGCGAGGTGCCATTATTTCTGATTCGCCCAGGCGTTCAGGGGTTGGGCGACACCGCTCAGACATTGTCTCAATTGCAAATCGCCCCGACCATCTGTCGCCTGCTGGAGGTGCCAATCCCTTCGACGATGAAAGCAGCGGCGATCGTTTGATCAATTGTCACTATATATAAAAATAGCTTATCCGTCCACTCTCACCTGTCTCAATCCTTGGGTTAGCCTGAGGTCCCGATGCGGAAGGCTATTTTTTAATCAGAGTGTAATCATTGTGTCACTGGAATTCGTCATCTTTCTGGCAATTGCCTTAACCTTCGACTTTCTGAATGGCTTTCACGATAGCGCAAATGTGGTCGCCACTGCCATCGCCTCTCGGGCGCTTTCCCCTCGGGTTGCATTGACCATGGCGGCGCTATCGAACCTCGCCGGACCGTTTCTGTTCGGGGTAGCTGTTGCAACCACGATAGGTAACGAGGTGCTGACCAGCGAAGCTGTTACTGTGCCAGTCGCCATGGCAGCCCTCATCTCAGCTATCGTATGGAACCTGCTCACCTGGTGGCTGGGTATCCCATCCAGCTCATCCCATGCCTTGATGGGCGGTTTCATCGGGGCGGCAATTGCGGGTTACGGGATTAACGCCATCAAATTAGAGGGGTTGAGATTGGTGTTGATTGGTTTGTTCATCTCACCGGTTATCGGTCTGGTTTTTGGATGGCTTTTTTTGCGGATTATGCTCTTCTTTACCCAATGGAGCACCCCGCGGGTGAACGTTTTCTTTCGCGGCGCCCAATGGGTGACCTCCCTGACCCTCGGCTTGAGCCATGGTACGAACGACGCTCAAAAGACGATGGGCATCATCTCGATGGGACTGGTCGCCTTTGGGATCATACCCACCTTCCATGTGCCGTCCTGGGTAATCGTCGTCAGCGCGTTGTCCATTGCAGCAGGTACGGCTTTAGGCGGGTGGCGATTGATTCGGACGATGGGGGCGGGATTTTATCGCGTCCGTCCAATCCACGCCTTCACCTCTCAACTTGCCAGCAGCGCCGTCATCCTTGGCTCTGCTTTGATGGGCGCTCCGGTCAGCACCACCCAGGTCATCAGTTCGAGCATTGTTGGCACCGGAGCCGCTCACCGGGTTCCGATGGTGCGATGGAAGCTGGCAACCAACATCGTCATCGCCTGGATTGTGACCATACCGATTACAGGTCTATTAGGCGGCGTAACATACTGGTTAATCTTGCGATTACCATCATAGAGATAGATAGGGTTTTGTAAATGAAAAAAACGCCATGGTGGAAAAAAATTAAAATTTCGAGTCCCTTCCAGAAAAAGCCAAACCGATTTATCGAGTTGCTGACCCAGCAAGCCCGGCTCACTGAGGAAGGTATGAGCGCGCTGGTAGCCTACTTTGAAAAGCCCACCAAGCGCCGCGCGGAGGTCGTGGACAAGCTGGAGACCGAGGCGGATGAGATTCGTCGCATTTTGATTGATGAGCTCAACCACACTTTCGTCACCCCCTTCGACCGAGAAGATATTCATGCCCTCTCCCGCGCCATTGACGATATGCTCGATTACGCCTACACCACCGTGGTGGAAATGTCCATTCTGGATGTTGAACCAAACAACTACATGCGCGAGATTGGATTGCTGTTGACAAAATCAGCGAGTGAAATCCACATGGCGGTTCAACGCCTGGCAGATCATCCCAGCGTCGCCCTGAACCACGCGGTTCGATCCAAACAAATCGAAAACCAGGTGGAAACCCTCTACCGTCAGGCGTTAGCCGATCTGTTCCACCAGCCCAAAGACGCCGATCATATTGTGGAGATGCTGAAATTGCGCGAAACGTACCGCCACCTGAGCAACGCCGCCGATCGCGGGGATGAAGCCGCCAACCGGGTTTCGGACATTGTTGTTAAAATAGGCTGATTTACGCCTCAACGCCCGAGCAAGGCGATCAAAATCATCCCGGACACGATGGAGAAAGCGCCGATTAACCGGATAAACATACCCTGCTCTTTAAACAGGATAAAGGCTATCACCGCGCCGATGACGATGCTGAACTGGCGGAAGGCGACGATATAGCTGGCGTATGGGCTGAGCTGATACGCCCACAAAATCAACCAATATGCCCCAAAACCGAACAGCGCCCCAATCAAAGCCAATCCCCAATCACGGGAAGCATTCGGGGGTTCATTCTGTCGGGAAAGTTTCATAAACCCCACATACGGGAAGAAGGACACTGCAAAATAAAAGTAGCCATAGCGGGCGGCTGTCGCCGGTCCTTGTTTGACCACCTCTGCGGCGATCTTATCGAGCAAGGTATAGCCAACCGTTCCCAAAGCCGCAAAAAGCATCCACAAGGTGGCTTTGTTCAGGTAGTTCTGCAGGCGAATAGAGCTAAAGGAAAGTTGCGGCACCAGTACGCAGCCAATGGAAACCAAAAAAATTCCGATCCAACCATATGGAGTCAGCTGCCTGCCGCGCAGAACATCTATCACCGCAACAAAAATCACGGGTAAGGCGCGGGCAACAGGATACACAATCGTGAAATCAGAAGCCTCGTAAGCCCGCGCCAGAAAAAACAGGTAAAGCGCGGCGCTGACGCCCGAACCAAGCACACACCACCACGCCAGGGTATTCATGGAGTGGGTCTTCAATTCACTCCACACAGCCGGCAGGAAGCCAACTAAAAGCGTGATGAGCAGCATTTTGTAATAAAAAGCACGCTCAGCGTGGGTGTAACGCGCCAGCAGATTCCACCCTGCGTGCATAAAGGTAGAAACCAAGACGACGAGGATGACATACGGGCTCAAGGTGAACCAGCCTCCAGGCGATGCCAGACTAACATAAAGGGAGTTCCTGCAGGAGGTATGGACTCCAGCGAAAACTCCCCTGATGTCAGGTAATCAACATGGTCATGCAGCAATGTCGGTCCTGTTGGATTTAGATGTACTTTAACCCAGCGCCAGTGTTGAATATTATAACCTTCTCGTCGGCTTTCACCCACCCCTGCTGAACAAGCTGAATCAAACCCGCCAGCGTGGCTACCCCCTCAGGGCAGGCGAAGATACCCTCAGCGGCTGCCAGTTGTCTTTGAGCGCGGTAAATCGCCTCATCGGATACCGAAACCGCGGTCCCGCCGCTCTCATGCAGATACTTCAGAATCAGCCTATCGGCAAAGCTCTTGGGCACCCGCAAGCCAGAAGCCATGGTATGCGCATCCGCCCAGAATTCGCAGGCGTCACTCCCCGCTTTGAAGGCTTTAACAACCGGGGCGCAACCTTCAGCCTGAACAACCACCAGGCGCGGACGATGTGCATCTTCCAGCCATCCGAGCCTCTCCATCTCCCGAAAAGCTTTCCACATCCCAATCAGCCCTGTACCGCCGCCTGTGGGGTAAACAATGACATCCGGCAAATGCCAGTTGAACGCCTCCGCCAGTTCATAACCCATGATTTTTTTACCCTCCACCCGGTAAGGTTCTCGGAAGGTGGATAAATCGAACCAGCCCTCTGCCTCAGCCTTCTCCCTAGCCTGAATAGCGGCGTCGCTGATCAAACCTTGAATAAGTTCAACTCTTGCACCTGTGACGCGACACTCCTCGATATTGGCTCTTGGGGTATCTTCGGGCATGATGATATAAGCTTCCAATCCGGCGCGGGCGGCGTAAGCAGCCAACGCCCCGCCTGCATTGCCTGCTGTGGGGATAATCACCTTTTTGATTCCCAGTTCCTTCGCCCTGGACACCGCCGCCGCCAACCCGCGCGCTTTGAAAGAGCCGCTGGGGTTCAGCCCCTCCTCTTTCACGTACAGATGATTCAACCCCAACGCCTCTCCGACGCGAGGCGCAGGCAACAAAGGCGCATCGCCCTCGCCCAGGGATACGATATTCGCCGCATCTCTCACCGGTAGAAGCTCGCGCCAGCGCCACATTCCATTTGAACGACGACGAAATTCATCCCGATCAACCCCCTGACGAATCTTATCCCAATCATAGAGGCTCAGGAGAGGCGCCTGGCAGGCAGAGCAATAAGTCTGTACCTTTTCGCAGTCAAAGACTGCTCCACACTGAGAACATTCCAGGTGGCTAAGATAACTCACAATCGCCTTACGCGCCAAAGAAGTCATAACATCTGCCAGCAACGGGGTCAGCAGGGGGCTTTTAAATCAGCCCCAAGGGTTAAAAAAAGGCATCGTGAAATGGATTTTACTGCGAATCAAGACGCTTGAGGGGTGAGTTCATCTCTGAGAGTTTGATAAAGCTCATCCGCCAGAGCCAGGTATTGGCGCGCCGCCCGCGTTTTGGGCGCGTGAAGTAAAACCGGCGCTCCGGCGAGTTGACTCTCGCGGAGCTTGCTGTCGAAGCCGATGATCGTCTCGAACATCAGGTGATTGAATCTCTCGCGCAGCGTCGCCAGGACCCGCGTGTGGAGCAAACCGCGGCGGTCGAACAAGGTAATTAACAGGCGATATCCCAGACAGGGGTTGGTTCTCGACCTGACATTAGCAATCGCTTTGAAAACGCCATCCAATGCCTGAAGCGAGTAATACTCGCACTGGGTTGGAATGAGCGCCAATTGCGCCGCCGTGAGAGCGGTTACCGTCAGCGGACCGAGGGTGGGCGGGCAGTCAATCAAGACAAAATCATAGCCCTTTGAACCGTTTTTTTCGTAACTTCGCAGACTGTTCTGCAATAAGAACTCGAATTTGGGTCGCAGGTTGAGAAAGCGGGAGACGGTGGTCATCTCCAGATTAGATGGGGCGATATCCAAACCCCGCACAGAAGTGGGGCGGCAGATTCTTTCCAGGGTTTCGTTGCCCAGCAGGATATCCGCGGCTGAGTTGTTTATCCTGTCGGGTGAAAATGCGAAACCACAGGTCAAATTACCCGAAGGGTCAAGGTCAATCAGCAAGGGCTCCTGACCGAGCATCGCCAGAGCCGCCCCCAGAGCAGAAGCGGTGGTGGTCTTGGCAACCCCGCCTTTCTGATGGCAGATGGCGATCACACAGGGCAACCCGAGCCCGGTTAACTGCCGTAGCGCAGGTCGATCGAGCGTTCCTTGCTCCATAGCGATGCCAAAATTTGTTTCGCCCTCAAGATACAGGGGCTGTTTAACTTGCCCGGGAAGTGTAGCTGGTGTTCGACCGTCCATAATCCCCCGCTTCGAACCGCGTGGTTTTTTTTATTTATACATGATATCTGCTATTTAAGCTATAAGCCT
>JBBIPD010000187.1:0-6523 GCA_037443025.1 Chloroflexota bacterium | reverse complement strand
AACCCCACAGCTGTTTTCAAGACAGCCGCCTTAGACCGCTCGGCCATCCCTCCAAAAGTGAATTGCTCCCCATCCCTCCTGAGCGCAGCGATTCTACCATATCTACCCCCCATCTGCAACGTTTCGCCGCCGAGCGATGAGCGCAACCAGCCGCACGCACAAAAAATAAATATCACCGGCGAGAATCCCGTATCCCCTGCGACTCATGCTATACTTAGCCTGATTTTTCTCAGCTAAAGGATAACCTGTCGATTCATCGTCTGAGCTTTATCGCCCGTTCATCCATACTGGTTGGCATTTTCTTCGGGTTAGAGAAATTGCTGGGCTTTGCACGCCAGTTGATGATTGCCAGGCAATTCGGGCTCTCCACCGAACTGGACGCGTTTAACGCCGCCAATAACATCCCCGATTTCATTTTCGCCCTGATTTCAGGCGGCGCGCTTGCAGTTGCTTTTATCCCGGTGTTATCGGAACAACTCAGCAAAGGCGGACGACCCGCCCTATGGGATATATTCTCTCGGATCGCCAACCTGGTATTCCTGGTCACTGCGGCTCTGTCCATCGTTGTTGCCTTGCTGGCGGATCGGTTAGTGGGCTGGAGGTTGGGGATTGCGCCCGGATTCAACGCCGAGCAACAGATTCTGGTGGTCGAACTGATGCGCCTGAACCTGATCGCCACCTTGCTGTTCTCGCTTAGCGGCTTGATCATCGCCGGATTGCAAGCCAACAAGCACTTTTTCCTGCCCGCCCTGGCGCCCAGCATGTACGACATCGGCGCTTTATTTGGCGTGGTCATCCTCGCTCCCCAGAATGGTTATCAAATTGGACCGCTTCAACTTCCCGCCTTCGGCATGGGCGTCTACGGGCTGGTCTATGGCACCATCCTCGGCGCGGCTTTGTTTTTCGCAGTCCAAATCCCAGGGCTGGTTCGCTACCAGTTTCGCTGGGCGCCCAAGATCAACCTCAAAAACCCTGGAGTGCGTCAGGTTCTGACCTTGATGGGTCCGCGCATGCTGACGATGATCTTCATCCAGTTGATTTTCCTGGCGCAGGACAACATCGCCTCAAGCCTGGCAACCGGATCGGTCACCGCTTTGGTCTATGGATGGCTGTTTATGCAGGTGCCTGAAACGCTCATCGGCACCGCCATTGCGACGGTCTTGCTGCCGATGATATCGGAACAGTTCGCCCAGAAGCAGGAGGACGCCTTCCGCGCCACCCTGAATCATACGATCAGAGTCCTTTTGGCGCTCACCATTCCGAGCGCGGTGCTGCTGGGAACGGTCATCCGTCCTCTGGTGGGCATCCTGGATTTCGACAACGCCGGTACAGACATGGTGGTATGGGCGACGCGGATGTTCCTGATTGGAATGGCAGGTCACGCTTTGCTTGAGACCGCTTCGCGTTCCTTCTATGCCCAGCAAGACGCCCGCACGCCGCTGATCACAGCCGGAATGAACACGGTGTTATTTGTCGTGCTGGCAAACCTTCTTGCCCTGGGTTTAAATTTGGGCGCGCCGGGCATCGCCCTGGCGAACTCCCTGGCATACACCGCTCAGGCGGTGGTACTGCTCATTTTATTGAACAGGAAACACCCAGGCACACTCAACCCTGGCGGAACCTTATGGCGGGTGGGAACAGGCTCATTGGCGAGCTTCTTGTTGTGCAATGCCCTTTTGTGGTTACCTCTGCCTGCGCCGCCCCTGGCGGCGCTTGCCCTGGGGGCAGGCGGTCTGCTTGTCCTGCCCTTTATCTTGCCGGAAATCAGACTTCTGATCAATTTATAAGTTCAAGGAGATGCGTCCATGAAATTAGCCGGAAAAAAGATCGCTTATCTCGTCGAAGACGGCTTTGAGGATTTGGAATTCTGGGTGCCTTTGATGCGCCTGCGCGAGGAAGGCGCCCAGGTCACCGTGGTAGGCAGCGGCAGCGCAAATCAATACACTGGCAAGCATTGCCTGAAAGCCAAGCCGGATACCACCGCCGACCAGGTGAATCCTGCTGACTTTGATGCCATCGTCGTTCCGGGCGGGTGGGCGCCGGATAAACTGCGCCGCTACCCGGCAGTGCTGAACCTGGTACGCGGTCTTCATCAACAAGGCAAAATCGTCGCCGCCATCTGCCATGCCGGTTGGGTGCTCGCCTCTGCCGGCATCGTCAAGGGGCGGCGCGTCACAGGTTCCACCGGAATCAAAGACGATATGATCAACGCTGGAGCGATCTGGGTGGACGCGCCAGCCCTCCGAGATGGCAACCTGGTCTGGGGACGCGTGGTCGAGGACATCCCCGCTTTTTGTCGCGAGCTGGTTCAAGCCCTGGCAGAACAATAACTCATCTCTCCGAGGAGCATCCAATGCGCATTACAACCAAAGTCTCAAGCCTGATCGTCCTGCTGGCTCTATTGACCGGCAGCTTCACCGTCGTCCCAGCCGCCCCATCTGCACCCTGGCAGTCCAAGGTTGATCCATGGGTCATCGAAACCGCCTCCACGGGTGAGACCGAGTTCATCGTCTTCCTGAGTGAACAGGCGGATTTGAGCGGCGCGGCATCCCTGAAAACCAAACTGGAAAAAGGGACCTATGTCTTTCAGCGCCTGACCGAGGTCGCCAATCGCACGCAGCCAGCGGTCATCGCCGCTCTCAAAGAGCATGGCGTTGAATATAAACCCTATTGGGTCGCCAATATGCTCTGGGTGCGCGGCGACCTGAACCTGGTGCAAACCCTGGCTGAACGGGCGGATGTCGCCCATATCTACGCCAACCCCCAGGTCAAGGCAGACCTTCCAAACCTCTCTGCGGGGGTCGAGTCGTCCGCCAGCCCGGATGGCATCGAATGGAATATCCTCAAAGTCAGAGCCCCCGAGGTGTGGGCGGCTGGCTACAATGGACAGGGCGCGGTGGTTGGGGGGCAGGATACTGGCTACGATTGGGACCATCCCGCCTTGAAGAATCAGTATCGCGGCTGGAACGGCGCCTCCGCCGACCACAATTACAACTGGCACGATGCCATCCACAGCGGCGGCGGAATCTGCGGACCCAATTCGCCCGAGCCGTGCGATGATAGCGGTCACGGCACACATACGATGGGCACCATGGTTGGGGACGACGGCGGCTCGAATCAAATCGGGATGGCTCCTGGGGCGCACTGGATTGGCTGCCGCAATATGGACCAGGGCGTCGGCACCCCAACGACTTATAGTGAATGCTACCAGTGGTTCATCGCCCCCACCGACCTCAACGATCAAAATCCCAACCCCGCCCTGGCGCCAGATGTCATCAACAACTCCTGGGGCTGCCCACCCAGCGAAGGCTGCACTGACCCCAATGTGCTGCTGACCGTGGTCGAGAACGTGCGCGCCGCGGGGATTCTCACCGCCCACTCCGCCGGCAACAGCGGCTCAGCCTGCTACACCATCTCCGACCCGGCAGCCATCTACGACGCCTCTTACACCGTGGGCGCGACCGATAGTTCGGACAATATCGCCGGCTTCAGCAGCCGCGGTTCGGTGACCGTGGATGGCAGCAACCGTCTCAAGCCAGATATCTCGGCGCCGGGCGTCAACATCCGCTCCAGCGTGCCGGGGGGCGGTTACCAGGGCGGCTGGAGCGGCACCAGCATGGCGGCGCCGCATGTGGCAGGTCTGGTCGCCCTGCTCGTCTCCGCCAACCCCTCCCTGAAGGGTCAGGTTGATAACCTCGAAAATGTCATCAACCTGACCGCCGTCCCGCGCACAAGCGGTCAGACCTGCGGCGGCGTCCCTGGCTCAGAAATTCCCAACAACACCTACGGCTACGGTCGCATCGACTCCTGGGAAGCCTTTAATGCGATTCTGAAAACATTCGAAATCAGCAAAACCGCCTCAGCGCCAGAGATATTGCCCGGTCAAAGCATCACCTACACAATTGACGTCGCCTATGTCAGTGTTTCCACCCCAACCAATAATGTCATCATCAGCGACACCCTGCCCATTGGGACAACCTTCATCTCCGCCACCCCGCCCGGTTATTTAGCTGGGGACGCCGTCCGGTGGGAATTTGCCAGCATGAATCCAGGCGAGACGAAGAGCCTGGAACTGGTTGTGCAAGCCTTGCCAACGGCGCGGGGTACGATTGACAACGTGGATTATGCGGTCAGCAGCCAGGATGTCCCCCCCATCCAGGGCGAACCGGTGAGCGTCGCCATCGCTGACACCGCCATGATGTTATCCAAATCCGCCCCTTCGGCGGTGTTGCCGGGTGAAATTTTCACCTACACCCTGACCGTCACCAATCCCTATGCGACCATCCCCATCCACACGGTGGTTCTGACCGATGTCATCCCCTCAAACGTCACATTCATCAGCGCCACTGAGCCTTACACAATCCAGGGCAACACCATCCAGTGGGATTTCGCCAGCCTGGGGATGGCGGCAGCAAACAGCGTCGAAATGGCGGTACAGGCGCCGAGCGATGGAGATGTCGCCAACCTGGATTACGCCGCCCGCGCCGATGAAGCAAATTTCGCCAAAGGGCAACCGGTCCAGACGACAGTCTATCACCCCAGCCTCGAGCTGACAAAAACTGCCCCTGCCAGCGTGCAGGTGGGAGGGCTATTGACCTACACCTTGACCGTCGCCAACCCCAACCCGCTTGCCGCCACCCACAACCTGGTGCTCACCGATAGCCTGCCTGCCAGCACCGAATTTATCACCGCAACCCAACCGGCGGCAATTAACGGCGACCTTATCACCTGGCAGCTCGAGACACTGCAACCCGGCGAGAGTTGGAGCGTGAACCTGGTCGTACGCGCTCCCCTGGTCTTTGCGGGGGAGGTCGTGAACAAGGATTACGCCGTCGACAGCGACGAGGTGGGACCGATAGCCGGTCCACCCATCGCCACCCAGGTGCACAGCCTGGCAATCGCCAAGTCTGCCCTGCCGGAGTTGGTGGATGTGGGCGACCTGATTACTTACACGCTGACCGTGACCAACCAGAATCCCATCAGCGCGACCACCAATCTGGTCTTAGAGGATACTCTGCCAGCAAACACGGAATATGTCTCCAGTGACGGTGTGTTCTCTTCCGGGGTAGTCACCTGGACTCTGCCCAGTCTGGCGTCTAGCGAGAGTTGGACCGCCCAGCTCACGGTGCGGGTGTTGCCTTCCGCCCACGGAGCAATCCTGAACGCCGATTACAGCGTCCGCAGCGCCGAGACGCCCAATCCGCTTTTTGGCGAACCTGTCTCAACCCGCTTGAAGGCTTATATTTACCTGCCGCTGGTGTTCCAGAACTTCAGCCAGTAAGCGCCGCACCCGACAAAAGGGTTGTGCGCCGATTTGCCTGGCGCACAACCCTTTTATTTGTATTCACCCTCAGCGGTATCGCTCGAATTAATCTCTTGTTTTAACAGGCGCGAAGAGTCCAGTAAAATACCCAGGTCTGGCAGAGACTGCGCCGCCGCGGCAATGATGGGCGGTTGGCGGAATGCCGGATTCCTGGGAATCAGCCGCCTTCCTTCTTGTAAGGTACGCCGTCCGCAGCCGGGACGCGGCTACGTCCAACCACGCCAGCCAGCACAATCATCGTGGCTGCATAAGGCGCCATCAGCAAGAATTCTGATGGAATTTTCACGCCCAAGATCGCCAGGCGGGAAGCCAGCGAGTCTGCAAAACCGAATAACAGACCCGCGCCCAAAGCGCCGAACGGATTCCAGTTGCCGAAGATCATCGCCGCCAGAGAGATAAAGCCGCGCCCGGCGGTCATCACCTCGTCAAAACCGCCCACCGAACCAACCGTGAAGTAAGCCCCGGCAAAGCCTGCCACCATTGACCCCAGCAGCACCGAAATATAGCGAGTGCGAAAGACGTTGATACCCAGAGTATCAGCTGCACGCGGATGCTCGCCCACACTGCGCACCCGCAACCCCCAACGAGTGTAATACAAGCCAAAATGAATCAAAACCAGCAGGATGAACATCCCATAGAAGAAGATATTCTGCTTGAAGAGGATTGGACCGATGACAGGAATCTGCGCCAGAATGGGGATTTCAATCGAGGGGAACACCCCCGGATTGTTCAATTCAGTCTGGAAGGGTTGCATGAACTTCGCCGAGATGTAGGAGGTCATCCCGATGGAAAAGATATTAATCGCTGTGCCCGAGATAATCTGGTCAGTTGCATATTTGATAGAAAGCACCCCATGCACCAGACCCAGCAGCGCCGCAGAGAGCACGCCCGCCAGCATGCCCATCCACAGGTTGTGAGTCACGCTGCCAATCAAAGCGCCCATCATCGCGCCCATTAACATCATCCCCTCGATGGCGATATTCACCACGCCAGAGCGCTCGCACAAGATGCCAGACATCGCGCCCAGGGTGAGCGGCACCGCTTTGAGCAACGTGGTGTTGATCAGCCCAGCCAGGTTGATGGATTTGCCTGCTGCCGCCCAGGTCAGAAAAGCCAGAATGAATAACCCGGCAACCAAAGCCAATACCCAGTTTGTATATCTCCCGAAACCTCCTGGTTTGGCTATCTGGATAATCCCCA
>JBBIPD010000186.1:1559-6544 GCA_037443025.1 Chloroflexota bacterium | reverse complement strand
AAACTCGTGCGCCTCTTGACCGCCCATCATGCCCACATCTGAGCGAACGGCGATAACCGTCAATCCGCAGCGATGGAAAATGTTGAAGTAAGCCTGAAAATGGACGCGATATTGTTTATCCAGTCCCTCCCAGTCTGCGTCCAGCGAATAGCTATCGAGCATGGTGAATTCGCGAACGCGAATCAGTCCAGCTCGGGGTCTGGGATCGTCTCGCCATTTGGTCTGGATATGGTAAATAAGGCGTGGCAGGTGGCGATAGGAGCGCACTTCGCGCCGTGTCAGGTCTGCCACCACCTCTTCGTGTGTCATCGCCAGCACCATGTCTCGACCGTTTTTGTCTTTGAAGCGCCCCATCTCAGAGCCAATCTGATACCAGCGATAGGTTTCTTGCCATATCTCGGCAGGATGGATGACCGGCATGCTGATTTCCTGTCCGCCGATGGCGTCTATCTCCTGGCGTAAGATATTTTCGATTTTGGTCAATGAGCGGCGGGCAAGGGGCAGGGCAGTGAAAATGCCCGCCGCAAGCTGACGGATGTAACCGGCTCGCAGCAATAGCTGGTGGCTGGCGACCTCCGCCTCGGCGGGCGTTTCACGCAGAGTTAAACCGAAAAGCTGGCTCATTCTCATTGAAATGCTCCTGCTTTCAGTAAGCGCGGGCAAAATAGACTTTTTGGTCGGCTTTTTCGCTGCAAACGATGCATTTCCCGCTGCCTTTGGGCTGCTCCAGGGGGATGCAACGGGTGGTGGCTTTTGTTTCCTCTTTTACCCTCGCCTCGCAGGCGGGGTCGCCGCACCACCAGGCAAACGCCCAGCCGTCCTGCACAATTTCTTTCAGTTCAGCGTAATCCCTGGGTTCATGGATGTTTTTATCGCGAAATGCGGTGGCGTTCTCCAACATGGATTGTTGGATTGCCTTGAGCATCTCCCCAACCCGATTTGCCAATCCAGTTTGAGGGACAAAAGATTTACCGGTTTTGCCGGGGATGTCGCGACGCGCCAGGGCGACGGTTTCGTTTTGAACATCTCTCGGACCGATTTCAATCCGCAGGGGAACGCCGCGCATCTCCCAATCGTTGAACTTGAAACCGGGGGTGACCTCTTCGCGAGGGTCAACCTTTACCCTGAAGCCAGCCTCTTTCAACTCGGTGGAGAGGCGATCCACTACAGCCATCACCGCGCTTTTCTCGCTATCATTTTTATAGATGGGGGTAATCACAATCTGGATGGGCGCCAGCCTGGGAGGCAAAATCAACCCCTGATCATCGCCATGGGTCATGATGATGGCGCCGATGAAACGGGTGGAAAGCCCCCAGGAGGTCGTCCACACATATTGAAGCTGGTTGTGCCAATCCAGGTATTGGATGTCGAAGGCGCGGGCGAAGTTCTGTCCCAGGAAGTGGGAGGTGCCTGCCTGCAGGGCGCGCCGATCACCCATCATCGCCTCAATGGTGGTGGATTGGACTGCCCCGGCAAACTTTTCGCTCTCGCTCTTGATGCCCTTGATGACCGGAACAGCCGCTTCGTTGATGGCAAAATCGGCGTACACATCCAACATGCGCAGCGTTTCTTCTCGCGCTTCCTCGGCGGTGGCGTGCGCGGTGTGACCCTCTTGCCAGTAAAACTCCAGAGTACGCAGGAAGAGTTTGGTGCGCATCTCCCAGCGCACGACGTTGCCCCACTGGTTGATTAAAACCGGCAAGTCCCGGTAAGATTTTATCCATTTGGAATACATGTAGCCGATGATCGTCTCTGAGGTTGGGCGCACAACCAGAGGTTCTTCGAGTTTCTCTCCGCCGCCAATGGTGACGATTGCCAGCTCGGGGGAGAAACCCTCGACGTGCTCCTTTTCTTTCTCCAGAAAGGACATCGGGATGAAGAGGGGGAAGGCTGCGTTCACATGCCCGGTCTCTTTGAAGCGCCTGTCCAACGCCTGTTGTATGTTCTCCCATAGCGCCCAGCCGTAGGGCAGGACAACCATACAACCGCGCACAGGGGCGTAATCTGCCAGCTCGGCGCGCAGCACGATCTGGTTATACCACTCGGCAAAATTATCACGGCGTGAAGCGAGATTTTCGTCGCTCATAGTCTCCTCAATCCTTGAATTAGTTTACAGCGGCAACGCCAAAAGTGTCAAAATAAATTGCCCTCTGGAGGCTTTCAGTCCAGAGGGCAGTCATCACCGATTTGGATAATCCCTGCCAAACCCCAAGAAACCGAAAGCCTAAAAAGGCTTGCGGCGCGCTGGAGACGGGCTAGGGCTGACCAAAGGGCGGTCCATGCTGGCTAAAAGTTTACCATTGGATGCAAGGGTGTCAAGGTGTTATCCTGGATTACTCCGATTGGGCGGGGTTTTCTGTCTGGCGGAGGTAGAGGCTTGAGCTTGATTTAAACTGCCCGACCTGAAGCCAGCCAGGTCAAGGGTGATGAAGGTATAGCCGAGAGATTGAAATTCCGCCACAATCTGCTCATGGTGAGCCAGGATTGTTTCGAAATCGTCTGGTTCAACCTCTATTCTGGCGATGGAATCGTGGTGGCGGCCTCGCACCTGGCGGATTCCAAGATTTCGCAATTTTCGCTCAGCCAATTCCACCTGGGTCAGCAGTTCCAATGTAATCATGGTGCCGTATGGGATGCGCGAGGACAGGCAGGCGGCAGCCGGTTTATCCCAATTGGGGAGACCTTCGTGCCGAGCCAGATGGCGGATTTCTTCCTTCGTCAATTTCGCCTCGAGCAGTGGGCTGCGGATACCAAGTTCACGGGCTGCGGTTCTCCCTGGTCGGTAATCGTCCACATCATCCAGGTTGCTCCCATCAACAATCCAGTAAAACCCATGGTCATGAGCGTATTTGACCAGGTCTTGATAAACGATGGACTTGCAGAAATAGCAACGGGCGGAAGTGTTCGCCAGATAACGCGGGTCCTCCGTCTCGCGGCTGTCTATCAACACGTGTTGGACATTGATCTGGCGGGCGATTTGTTGCGCCTCCGCCAGTTCGTGGGCGGGCAAGCTGGCGGATACCGCAGTGAGGGCTATTGCCTGATCGCCAAGACAATCATGGGCGATTTTCAAAAGATAAGTGCTATCAACCCCGCCAGAGTACGCAACCGCGACTCTCTCCATAGAGTTCAATATCCCCCGTAAAGATTCCAGCTTTTCTTCTAATTCCATTTGCTACCTCGATTGATAACGATAAGATGAATTTATGATCTGAACAAAGACGAGCAGCAGAAGTATATCAGGTAAAAACCACCTCTTCTGTACGAATTACAATCTAATGAACCAGGCAGTTGGACGACGTTCGTCCAGGCGATATAAACCAGCCTGATGCGCCATCCGCACCGCAGCCTGATACTCCTCTTTTGTGATAGGGCGATTCAATTGGGGATATTGATTGGCTTTGAACGCCGGACGGTATTGGTCCATCAGGTTGAGATAGGTGTTAGGAGATATCTCCTGCGCCAGAAAACGGACAATCGCTTCGGTGCCTGCCAGGTTGTTGGGCAGCACCAGATGCCGAACCAGAAGACCGCGTTGCGCCAAACCGGATTGGTCTATCACCAGATCGCCAACCTGACGGTGCATTTCTCGGACGGCAGCCTGATTGATTTTGGGATACTCTCGGACTTTCGAGTAACGCAGAGCAATCTGAGGGTTGGCGTATTTCATATCTGGCATATAGATGTCAATGACCCCGTCTAATAGCTGCAGGGATGGCATAGAGTCATAGCCACCCGTGTTGTAAACCAATGGGATGTGCAGTCCGGCTTGAGCGGCGATAAGGACCGCGGCAAGGATTTGTGGGACGACATGGCTGGGAGAGACCAAATTTATATTGTGACAGCCAGCCTCTTGCAATTCCAGCATCATCATGGCGAGCTGTTCGGGTTTCACCTCGTCGCCGTTATCGGTCTGGCTGATATCGTAATTCTGGCAGTATTGACAGTGCAGGTTGCATCGGGTGAAAAAGATCGTTCCCGATCCACGCCATCCGCGAAGGGGGTCTTCTTCGCCCATATGGGGACCATAGCTGCTGACTTTTGCATCTACTCCGGTGCGGCATACGCCAAGTTTGCCAGATAAGCGGTCCACCCCGCATTCCCAGGCGCAGATATTGCATTTTGCCAGGTTGGCATAAGCCTGGGCGACGCGTTGTTTTAGCTCACTGCTCTGGAGAAGTTTGATGTATGATGGTTCGAATGCCTGTGGAGCAGGTTGGTTCCCCATTTGTATACCTGTCTCTATTCGATATTCGCGAGGATAAGCGAAAGTATACCCTTTATCGTCTCACCCATCCAGAAAAATAAAGTTCAGGTCGCTGACATTGGTCTGGGTTGGTCCGGTGAAGAGCAGGTCTCCTAAGGGGGCAAAATAGTGGTATGCGTCGTTGCGTAGGAGGTAATCTTGAGGATCAAGCCCCAGAGCCAGACCTCGCAGGAAGGTCTCTCCGGTGACCACCGCCCCTGCTGCATCGGTTGGACCATCCTTGCCGTCCGTCGCCAGGGTGATGAAAGCTGCGTCGCGCATCCTGTCGAGATCTTTGACCGCAGCCAGGGCAACCTCCTGGTTGCGTCCGCCTTTACCATCCCCTTTGACCGACACTGTGGTTTCACCGCCGGCTACCAGGCAAGCCGGGCGGGGGATTGGCTGACCGGTGACGTCCATCTGGCGGGCGATGGCAGCCAGCATTCGTCCAACCTGTCGCGCTTCGCCTTGCAGGTAGGTGGTGAGGAGTAACGCATGGAAGCCTTCTAACTGAGCCTGTTGCAAGGCAGCGGTGGCAGCCTGGTAATTGCTGCCAATGATCACCTGTTGGCTTTTATCAAAAAGCGGGTCTCCGGGTTTTGGCGTTTCATTCTCCTGCCCAAGAACGCCGCGCTCCAGATGCTCAATAACGCCGGGGGGAGTTTTACTCAACAAATTGTATTTGCGGAGTATTGAAAGGGCATCCTGGTAGGTAGTTGAATCGGGGACGGTGGGACCC